>NZ_JALIHH010000031.1:0-25673 GCF_022869435.1 Aeromonas sp. LsrichE-8G | reverse complement strand
AAGAAGTTGCTTGAGGTACTGGGTTGCATTGATAATAGTCATGGCTTCGGGTGTGTCGGTTTTTTTTTGCGATTAAATCAGATCACAAACGAAGCCTTTTTTCTATCTATTTCAATTGGTTGTAGCTAAAGATCCTGTACATGATCTGCCGCTGCTTGCAAACGACGAGCGAGTCACCCCGCTGCTCTGCACCCGGAGCCCAGCTGTATTGGATAAGCTGGCCCGCCAGTACCGGATCCCCGAGTGCTTTACCGAGGTGGAGGCGTTGCTGGCTAGCCGCCCGGATGCGGTGATGATCCACGCCGCCACCTCGGTGCACTTCGCGTTGGCCGAGCAATGTCTGCGGGCAGGCATCCCCACCTTTGTGGACAAGCCGCTCTGCTTTGATTACGCCGAGGCGGAGGCGCTCGCCAATCTCGCCATCGCCAGGGACTGCCCGCTGTTTGTGGGTTTCAACCGCCGCTATCTGCCCGCCATGGGCGCCGCCCGTGCCCAGCCGCTCACCGAGCTTCACTGGCAGAAGCACAGACACTATCTGCCTGGGGCGCCACGCCAGTTCCTGTTCGACGACTTTATCCATGTGCTCGACAGCCTCTGCTTCTACGGCGGCGTGCCGGACGGGGATCTTCATGCCGTGCTGCGGCGCAGTGCGCAGGAGCCGGACATGCTGGTGAGCGCGAGCGTGGCCTGGCAGAGCGGGCAGGTGGCGGTGAGCGGCAGCATGAACCGCAGCGCCGGCATCACGGAGGAGCGCATCGACGCCTATGGCGACAACCTCTCCCTGCATATCGAGAACTGCACCCGGGGCACGTGCGCGCGGGACAAGGCCGTGCAGACCCTGGCACCGGACGACTGGCAGCCGGTGCTGGCGAGCCGGGGTTTCGTGGCGATGCTCGATCACTGGTATGGGCAGGTTGAGCTGGGTCGGGCCGACGGGGCGTTGATTGAGAGCTATCTGCACGGCCACCGGCTGGCGGAACGACTGGTGGCCCTGGCGGGGGAGTGACCCCGTCGCAACCGGCCGGCATAACTGGCCAGAGAAGCGGCAGACCACTGTACAAGATGGCGCATCCCTGCGCAGTCAGGCGACCTGGGCGCTGCCGCGCGAGCCAAGCGGGGGCGAGTTTGCTATCTTGGCCGCCATGAACAGCCTTCAACACAGCAGAGTCTCATGAGCATTATCTTGGGGATCGACCCCGGCTCCCGGATCACCGGTTACGGGGTCATTCGCATCGTCGCGGGCAAGGCGGAATATCTGGGATCGGGCTGCATCCGCACCGATCTGGGGGAGCTGCCGTCTCGCCTGAAGCAGGTCTATGACGGGGTGAGCGAGATCATTACCCAGTTCAAGCCGGACGAGTTCGCCATAGAGCGGGTCTTTATGGCGCGCAATGCCGATTCGGCTTTGAAGCTGGGTCAGGCTCGCGGCAGCGCCATCGTCGCGGCGGTCAATGCCAGCTTGCCGGTGAGCGAGTACTCGGCGACCCAGATCAAGCAGGCGGTGGTGGGCACCGGCGGCGCGGGCAAGGAGCAGGTGCAGCACATGGTGATGCACCTGCTCAAGCTCTCGGCCACCCCCCAGGCGGATGCGGCGGATGCCCTCGGGGTGGCGCTCTGCCACTTCCATACCCGCCAGAGCCTGATCCGGATGGCGGGCCAGGCCAGCGGTTCGGTGCGCGGACGTTATCGCTGAGCCCGGTGCTCCGCCTTGGCAGAGTGCGAGAGAAGGGTGAGCCAGATACCGGTGCCTGCTGGCAAAAGCGCTGATTGAGTCACGACTTGTCGCACCTCCTCAGGGGACTCCCATGAGAAAGCCCCATGGGGCGGGACTGGTTCTCTCTACCTAATCAACAACTTGTGATTAAGATCACACATTTCCCCCGGTGCGGGCCGGCTTCGCCTTGTGCCGCCACACTCCCATAATATGGCGCCTGTTCAATAACAGTGTCCGTATGAGCCTTTCAGGTTCGCGTGTTAGTCATCATGGGAGAGACAAGAGTGAAACCTTTTGCTGCTGAATTTATGGGAACCTTTTGGCTGGTACTGGGGGGCTGCGGGAGCGCAGTGCTGGCTGCCGCCTTCCCCAATGTGGGGATCGGCCTGCTGGGCGTCGCCCTGGCGTTCGGCCTGACCGTGCTGACCATGGCCTATGCCATCGGTCATATCTCGGGTTGCCACCTGAACCCGGCCGTGACCGTCGGACTCTGGGCTGGTGGTCGCTTCCCGGCCTCCAACGTGCTGCCCTACATCGTGGCCCAGGTGCTTGGCGGGATCGTGGCTGGTGGCGTGCTCTATGTCATTGCCAGCGGACAGGCGGGTTTTGATGTGAGCGCCGGCTTTGCTTCCAACGGCTATGGCGAGCATTCCCCCGGCGGTTACAGCCTGCTGGCCGCCCTGGTGTGTGAAGTGGTGATGACCGGTTTCTTCCTCTTTGTCATCATGGGCGCCACCGACAGCCGTGCACCGGCCGGGTTTGCTCCCATCGCCATCGGCCTGTGCCTGACCCTCATCCACCTCATCAGCATTCCGGTGACCAACACCTCGGTCAACCCGGCGCGCAGCACTGGCGTGGCGCTTTTTGTCGGTGACTGGGCCGTGGGCCAGCTCTGGCTGTTCTGGGTTGCCCCCATTGTCGGTGCCATTCTGGGTGCATTGGCCTATCGTGTGATCGCCACGAAAGAGTGATGTGTTGCTAGTTAACGTGTGGTATCGACACGCCCCCGGGCGTGTTTTTTTATGTCTGAAGGAATACCGGGCAGGGCGCCATGCTGACGATAGGGTGCGGCATGATCACAGTCCCTTGGCGCTCAGCATCTCTTTGTAGCGCTGATGCAGCAGCTTGACCCGTTCCACATAGGCCCGGGTTTCGGCATAGGGCGGTATGCCGCCGTGTTTTTGCACCGCACCGGCGCCTGCATTGTAGGCGGCGGTGGCCAGGGCCACATTGCCGTCATACTGCTTGAGCAGACCCGCCAGGTATTTCACACCGCCAAAGATGTTCTGCTCCGCCAGCAGGGCGTTGCCGACCCCGAGCTCGCGCGCCGTGGCGGGCATCAGCTGGGTCAGTCCCATGGCGCCCTTGCGGGAGACGGCCAGAGGATTGAAAGCGGACTCGGCATGGATAAGTGCCCGGATGAGGGCTGGCTCGACCTGATAAGCCTTGGCTGCCGCCTGTATGGTGCTGGCGTAGTCATAGAGGAAGAGGCCTGTTGTGCGCCAGTTGACCTTGGACGCCGGATCGCAGGCATAGCAGTCGTTGAACAGCAGCAGTTCGTAGTGACCCTGCTCCGGCATCATGTCGGAATAGCGTATGACCCCGTTCTTTTGTACCGACTTGTAGACCTGGATCTGACGGCTTGCAGGCTTAGCGGGTTCAGGGGAGGGGAGCGGCGCCGGGGTGAGCGCCACGGTACGCGGCGTGGGAACCGGGGAGGAGACTGCCGTCTCCGGGGTCAGGATCACCACCTCGGCCGGCGGCGGTATCTGAGCCGGGGCTGCGTGGGAAAACAGCGGCATCATGCCCAGCAACATCCATGCTTTCAACGGCTTGCTCCTTAAGCCTCGTTAGGCACGTTGAGTAAAGCATTCGGGATGGCGCAGAACAAGTGCCCGTGAACAGGGGAGGCTGGAAATGTGATGGCAGAGGGACGTCCCACCTGAGTGCTCACTCAGGACAAGGGGCGCGGCTCATGGCGTCAAGGGGCGGATGATCGCAACCTCGTCTTTTCCATCGAGTTATTGGCTTTTTTGTAAGTTAAAGGCGTGTTATCTTTCTGTTGCTCCACTCTGGTCTGATCTCTTCGTGGAGCCAGCGAGCGAGCAGGAGAGGGCCGGTATGGCCAGAGCGAAATGGGCATGACAAGCAGGCGAGCGATGGAGCTCAGATTCGAAGAGTACTGTGATGCGGATCTTTCCCTCATCAGAGACTATTACGAGACGACGTTTTCCCACTATGTGCCGGATTTGGCAGAACGGATTTTTGTGGTCCGTGACGCGCACTGGCTGGTGGGGGCTGTGCGCCTGCGCGATGAACAGGATTATTACCACTTGTGCGGCTTTCGTCTGCTCCCTCACTACCAGTCCCTGGGGCTGGGATCCCGCTTGTTGCAGCATGCCTGCCGCGATCTTTCCGACAAGCCCGTGATCTGTCACGCCCTGCCGTTCGAGAAACCCTTCTACCTCAAGGCGGGATTTGACCACCTTCCCCTGCATGAACTCGACGGGCCCCTCCACTCTCTCTATCACCAGCAGCACGAACAGGGTTACCAGATCGAGCTGCTGGTGCGTCAGGCGAAGGCGCCTGTTTTCAACTGACGTCTTATTGGGGTTTGGTCAGCAGGTGGATCTTGCCTGGTGACAGCTCCAGCCCCAGCAGATTTTCCTTGAGCCAGGCCTGATTGGGATCTTTGTCATCCAGCTTGTAGACAGGCTGGGTCTCCAGCCGTTTCTCCATGCTCTGCAGCAGCATCCTCAGCATGAAACCAAACTTCTGTTCCGCCGCGGCAGGCTCCAGCTTGTAATCGATGAGCTTCATGTTGTCGAGGAAGAGCGCACTCCTGGCCTTGTCGTAGCGGGGCCTCGCCTCATAGGTCATGTTGAGGCGCGCGTCGTACTCGGTCTGATCCGGGAGCGCGATTTTCAGCTTGCCTTTGCCAAACACCCTGGCGGTATCCGGGCTCTGGCGACCAATCTGCACATCGCTCTGCTCGAGTTGCACATGGGCCTTGATGATGCCGGGCAATTCCAGCTGTTTGTCCACTTGCACCTGGGACTGCAGGTACTGATTTATCTGCTGCTCATTGATGTCATATGAGCCTTGACCTAGCATGGCCAGACTCAGCAGCATAGATTGCAGGATCATGCTAACGACCTGATAGAATGGGTGTGCCCCATAGCATACCATCCCGACCCTGTGGGGTCTGCCCGTGCCATCTGTCCAATACACCAAGGAGTCGCCTTGCTCGACGGTCTGGAATACGACATTCAGTTGCTGTTTTCCCGCTTTCTCGGCTGGTTGTTGCTGTTGTTTCACACCGTGATCGTGGCAGGGATCTCCCTGCGGGTGGTGATGAAGCGACGTCCCATCGGGGTATCCCTCGCCTGGTTGGCCCTCATCTATGCCATCCCCTTCGCCGGGGTCGGTTTCTACGTGCTGTTTGGCGAGATACGCCTCGGTCGCAAGCGGGCGGAGCGGGCCCAGGCCATGTACCGTCCTTACGCCATCTGGATCCGCCAGCTCGCGCGCCTCTTCCCCCAGCACTGCTGCGAGGTGGGCAGCAAGGCACGCCCGCTCCACGATCTGATCCAGGGGCGCTTGGCCATGCCCATGCTCTCGGGCAACCGGATGACCCTGCTGCACAAGCCCAAGAGCATCGTAGAGGAGATAGTGCGCGACATCCGGGGCTCCTCCCAATCCTGTTATCTGGAGTTCTACATCTGGCACCCCGGCGGGGATGTGGACGAGGTGTGCGAGGCGTTGATGGAGGTGGCGGCACGCGGCGTGGATTGTCGTGTCTTGCTCGACTCCATCGGCAGCAAGACCTTCTTCCGCTCCTCCTGGCCCAAAACCTTGCGTGCCGCTGGTGTCAAAGTCGTGGAAGTGTTGCCGGTCGGCGCCTGGCGAATCCCCTTCCAGCGTCAGGACTTGCGCATGCACCGCAAGCTGGTGGTGATCGATGACAAGGTTGGTTACACCGGCTCCATGAACATGGTGGATCCCCGTTTCTTCAAGCAGGATGCCGGGGTCGGCCAATGGGTCGACATCATGATCCGGGTGCAGGGCCCCGTGGTGCCGTTGATGTGGTCCACCTTCGTCTGGGACTGGGAGATGGAGACCGGCGAACGGCTGCTCGACAGTCTGCAACATGAGCCGGAAGCCTGGCCACAGACCAACTATCGGGCCCAGCTCATTCCCTCCGGCCCCTTCGTCGGCGGTGACTGCATCCAGCAGAGCCTGCTGCTCGCCATCTACCAGGCTCGTCATCATCTGGTGCTGACCACCCCCTATTTCGTGCCGGACGATCCGCTGGCTGCGGCCCTCTCTTCGGCGGCGGCCCGCGGCGTGCTGGTGCAGTTAGTTCTGCCTGCGCGCAACGACTCCCTGATGGCCAACCACGCCAGCAACTCCTTCATGGAGGATCTGCTGGCGGCAGGAGTGGAGATATACCGCTATGATGCCGGACTGCTGCACACCAAGAGCGTGCTGGTGGACGATGATTTCGCCCTGGTGGGCACGGTCAACCTCGACCGGCGCAGTCTCTGGCTCAATTTCGAGATCACCCTGCTCATCGACAACCCGGTGTTTGTCGCCGAGATGAACCAGCTGGTGCAGGGCTACATGCTGGAGGCGACCCCCATGTCACTGACCAGGTGGCGTGCCCGCCCCTGGTACAAAAAATTGCTTGAGAACATCTTCTACCTGTTCAGCCCCCTGCTGTGACAGCCAGAGCGTGGAACCCAAGCCGTTGTCTGGCTTGTGTTGATGCCCATCCTCCCCGTAGAGTGCGCCCATGCACCCGCCATTGAACCATTGTGGAGAAACAGAACTGATGAAGAAAAAAGTGGCCTTGGCCGTCGGAGCCGTGTTGGTGGTGGGAGGGCTTGGCGCCTGCTGGTACACGGGCAATACGTTCGACCGGATCCTGGCCGAGCAGATCGCCAGGGCGCAGCAGGAGAGCGGAATCGAAGTCACCTGGAGCCCGGAGACGGAGAATCTGTTTACCCGCGACGGCGTGCTCAAGGTGGTGGTGCCGCCCCAGACGCTGGCGAGTTTTGATCCCCAGCTGGCGGGAAGCGAACCCATCGAGATGCAGTTCGCGTTCAACAGCCGCCTGTTGCCGCTCTATATCAAGAGTCACCTCCAGCTTGATACCGCACAGGGCACGCTGGCGCCCATCCTGACCTCTCTGGGGATGCAGCAGTGGCAACTGGGGGCCGAATCGGCGAGCAGCCTCTGGACCATGAGCAACAGTTCCCGCTTCTGGGTGAGTGACTTCAAGGTCAAGGAGGGGCTCAACGAGTTCACCTTCCTGCCCTTGAACGGCGACTATCGCGGGGATCTCGACGGCAATGGCCATCTCACCGCCCACTGGTTGGGGATGACGGTCCACGATGCCCAGAGCAAGACAGATCTGGCTTTGGCGGATCTCAAGGGCAGTGCCGACATGGCCGAGATCAGCGGGCTCTGGCTCTCTCCCCGCAGCGATGCGACCCTCACGGCCTTCTCCCTGACCCAGCCGGGGAACGTCAAGATCACGCTGGAGGGGCTGACCACGGCCACCGAGCTGGCGGGGGACGATCTTCAGACGCTCTCCACTCGCTATCAGATGAAGGTGGCGACCCTCAACATGGAGAGCGAGGAAGACCGGCTCGCGCTGACCCAGGGAAATCTGGATCTCTCCCTCAAGGGGCTGGATCTCGAGGGGTATCAGACGCTGCAAGAGGCCAGCAGCAAACGGGTGGACGAAGCGGCCATCCAGGAAGCGCTGGACAAGATGCTCCAGAGAGGGGCCACACTGGAACTGGCGGATCTGAGTGCGCGATTGAACGGTGAGCTTGTCAGCCTGCAAGGGGAGGCCAAGCTGGCGCCCACCACCCTGGCACAGTTGATGGGCAGCGAGGAGGGGATGCAGGCACTCTCCGGTCTGCTGCATGCCCACCTTGGGGAGAAGCTGGGCCAGGCCGTACCCCAGTTGGCCCCCATGCTGGAGCAATTCACTGCCATGGGATATCTGAAGGCGCAGGAGTCACAGCTTCAGGCCGAGCTCAAGCTCGACAAAGGGGCCGTGACCGTCAATGGTCTGCCGCTGCACCCGTGAGTGCCGCGCAATGAAAAAGGCTCCCTCGGGAGCCTTTTTTCTGGGGGCGCGCAGCCGCTTATTTGAACACGACGGTCTTGTTGCCGTAGACGAAGACCCGCTCGTTCAGCACCAGTTCCAGCGCCCGGCTCAGCACGGATTTCTCCACGTCGCGTCCGGCCTTGGCCATGTCATCGGCACTGAAGGTGTGATCGACGTGGATCACGTCCTGCTCGACGATGGGGCCTTCATCCAGATCGTCGGTGACGAAGTGGGCGGTGGCACCAATCAGCTTGACCCCGCGGTCGAAGGCCTGACGATAGGGGCGGGCACCGATGAAGGCAGGCAGGAAGGAGTGGTGGATATTGATGATCTTGCGCGGATAGGCTTCCACGAAGCTTGGGGTCAGCACACGCATGTATTTGGCCAGGATGACGTAATCCGGCTGGTAGCCATCAATGAGCGTGCGCACTTGCTCCTCATGCTCGGTGCGGCTGAGATCCTCGTGGCTCACGCAGTGGAAGGGGATGTCGAACTTGCCGGTCAGCTCGGCGAGGGTGTCGTAGTTGCCGATGACCGCGACGATGTCCATGTCCAGGGCGCCGGCATAGTTTTTCATCAGGATGTCGCCGAGGCAGTGAGTCTCCTTGGTCACCAGGATGACGATGCGCTTCTTGCCCGCTTTGACGAGACGACGCTGGGCGCCGGCAGGCAGGGCATCATCGAGGTCGGCCAGCAGGGTCTCGTCGTTGAAGCGCCCTTCCAGCTCGGTGCGCATGAAGAAGCGGCCGTTTTCGTGATCCACGAACTCGTCGTTCTTGTTGATGTTGAGCTGGTGCTTGTAGCAGATGTTGGTGATCTTGGCGATGAGACCCTTGGCATCGGGGCAATCGGTCAGCAGTATTTTCTTTTCCATCTCTGTCATGATTCCGTTTGTGATGTTGGCACCCGGTCTGCGCGGGCGCGCGCGTTTTTGCTGGCACTATGCCACAAACGAAATCAGAAAGGACAGCGCGCCGTGTATCGGGTGGTGCTCGCGCGAAAATTGCCGTGCAGCCAGCTCCCGGTTTGTCTTTGATGGGTTTTTGGCTGGCGTCCTGCGTCTTTTTTCTTTAGGCTGTCTGCGCTTATTCTCAGGGCGGGGCGAAATTCCCCACCGGCGGTATCCCGATGTGACTCGGGGAGCCCGCGAGCGCCCGACCCGGCATTCATCCGGGACGGGGTCAGCAGATCCGGTGAGATGCCGGAGCCGACGGTCATAGTCCGGATGAAAGAGGATAAGACAGATATTGCTGGCCAGACCCTGCCGGGTTGGCCGCCGCATGGCTACTTCTGTCTGCCTTTCCATGCCCTGATTCTGGTCCTTGTCTTTTTTAGGAGTCTTACCATGAATCAGTCTCTACTCAGTGAATTCGGTGATCCCATTGCTCGCGTCGAAGCCGCGCTGGCCGCCCTGCGTGCCGGTCAGGGTGTGCTGGTGGCCGATGATGAAGATCGCGAGAACGAAGGCGATCTCATCTTTGCCGCAGAAACCATGACCAACGAGCAGATGGCCATGATGATCCGCGAGTGCTCCGGCATCGTCTGCCTCTGTCTGACCGACGAGCGGGTTCGCCAGCTCGAGCTACCGATGATGGTGGAGGCCAACTCCAGCCACTATCAGACTGCCTTCACCGTGACCATCGAAGCGGCGCAGGGGGTGACTACCGGGGTGTCCGCTGCCGATCGCATCACCACCATCCGCGCGGCCATTGCCGACGGAGCCCGGCCCTCCGATCTGCATCGACCCGGCCATGTCTTCCCGCTGCGCGCCCGTACGGGTGGGGTACTGACCCGCCGTGGTCACACCGAAGCGACCGTCGATCTGATGCAGCTCGCCGGGCTCAAACCTTACGGAGTTTTGTGCGAGTTGACCAAGGAAGATGGCTCCATGGCCAGGTTGCCGGACCTGGTGGCCTTCGGTCGCCAGCACCGGATGCCGGTCCTGACCATCGAAGATCTGGTGCAATATCGTCAATTGCTGTCAGAACGTTCAGCCTGAGCCTCATACGAAATTGTAATAAGCCCAAATTTTGGTTACGCTTTGTGCGAACCTCATCCAGGGACACTCATTTTTGCTTAAAGTTTGTACGGAAAGTGTGCAACTAAAAAAAAATGAGGGTTTTAACGCATTTATCTGTGATGAGGCCTATCCAAACTATGATTTTTTTGTGCCATAATCACGCCGCTTGCTAAACGTCTGGCGAGTTAAAGGGAGCTTTTAAAAATGAAAAAAATGTTGTTGGTAGGTGTTGTTGGTCTGTCCGCTCTGCTGGGCGGTTGTGCAAACACCAGCGAACTGGAAACTTCCGTTCAGAATCTGTCTAACAAAGTTGACCAACTGGCTCAAGATGTTAGCGCTGTTCGTGCTGATCAGTCCAAGATCGCTGCTGATGTTGCAGAAGCCAAGCAAGAAGCTATGCGTGCTAACCAGCGCATCGACAACATGGCTACTTCCTACAAGAAGTAATCCATGCGAAAAAATGGCGCATTTCAATGCGCCATTTTTTTTTGCCTGAAATTCATCAAATTACCGCGTTTCCCCGCTGAAACCCGCCTGACAAGGCAATGCCGACGAATCGGCATCCCCTCTTCTGATTTTCCTGTCGCTCAATAGAGCAGGCTGTAGAGCTTGCGACGATAACTCTGCGCCGCCGGGTGCGCGCCCATGGTTGCCAGCACATCGAGATAGATCTTCTTGGCATCGCCAAAGGCGAGATCACGTTTGAGGATGGTGAACAACAGAGCCAACGCCTCCTCTTGTCGACCAACCTGGCTGTAAAGCACCGCCAGCTCCTGAGCGAGGGCATGGTCATCCGGCTGTTCAGCGTGGCGCAGCTCCAGGGCGCGCAGCTCAGGACTGTCGCTGGCCTGCAGCGCCAGCGAGAGGCGGGAGCTCAGGGTCTGGTAATGGTCATCCTGTGCCACCATGGGGATGGTCGAAAGCAGGCTCTGCGCCTCGTCAAGGAGATTGAGATCCAGCGAGGCCTGTATCAGCCAGAGCGTGATGTCGTGACGCTCGGGGGCGAGGCGATGGGCCTGGCCAAGATGGGTGTGCGCCACATCGGCTTGCCCGTTCTCCAGCGCCTGCTTTGCCTGATCGAGCAGCAACTCCTCCTCTTTGGGGGCAAAGGCGGCGAAATACTGGCGCAATGTGGCTTCATCCTGCGGCCCTTCCAGAATGGCCTGTTCATCCGGGCGCCCCTGATGGAACAGCACCAGCGCGGGCAGTGCGCGCAGGGCAAGCTGGCTGGCCAGAGGCTGCAACTGGGGGTCGTTCATGTCGACTTTGGCCAGGGTCACCGCCGCATTGGCCGGGCCGACCAGCGCTTCCACTTGCGGGGTCATGGCTTGGCACTCCGGCATCTGGGGCGCGTGGAAATAGATGACGACCGGCTTTTTCATGGACGCATCGAGCAATTCTGCGTGGAAGTTCTGGGGAGTGATGTCGACGATCATGAGGCTGACTCTCGAAAAATGGTGTGGATCAACATGGGGTCCAGCGGGATGGAATTCAAGCGCGCATCCAGCAGATGGGCATCGACCCGGCGAGTCGGGGCAGCCAGGCTGAGCCATCCGCTGCCCGCGGGCCAGTCGCGGATTTCATAGTGGCGATTGTCGAGATGATTTTTGAGCTGCCATGCCTGCTCCGGAAGGAAGCAGATCTTGTCGAGTCCGGCGGAAATACCGTCGCCATGCGCCTTGAGCACAGCTTCCTTGCGAGACCATAGCCGATAGAAGGCCGAATGTTGCTCCTCTCGGGGCCGGGCGCTCAACCATTGGTATTCGCTTGGCGCATAGAAGCGTTTGGCCAGCGGCAGTATGGGGCGGTGACGCACTCCCATCTCGATGTCCACCCCGAGGGGGCCCTCCTCACAGAGGGCGATCACCAGCCACTCTCCGCTGTGGCTGAGGTTGAACTGCCAGCGATGACTGAGCAGTGTCGGTTTGCCATGCGCACCGATACCAAAAGTCAGGGCATCGGCCCGGCAATGGAGTCGCTCGGCCAGCAGGCGGCGCAGCAGCACCCGGCCGAGCAGGTACTCATGCTGGCGACCCGCCTGGTGGATCTCGTGCCAGTGACGGCGTTCATCCGGGGCGAGTTCGGATGCCAGTCTGATCACCAGGTCTGCATCAACGCTTGCCGTATTTAACAAATAGAGATCCGCAGATAGCATAATATTTCACTTAAAAATGGGGGTGAAATAGCGATAACAGTCCGTTTGATGCGCTCAAAACCGATGCTTTCAAGATTGTATATTGTTTGGGCATGATCACATAAATTGCGCTAAACAGAGCATTTCCTTGCAAAAATGTGAGGTCGATTGGGATTTTCGCTTGCCTCGATAGAATTCTTGGATATAGTCGGGTGCTGTTGCCTTATAAATTGCCCTTTCGGGCTGCATTTTAACAAGTTTCACTCTTTTTGCGGGGATAAAGGATTGCGCCACCTGATGCTACTGCTGGTCGCGCTCGGAATGGTGGGTTGTGCATCGGCACCCCAACCCGAGGTCGCGAGCAAGATCGAGGTTTCCATGATGGAACCCGTGATTGAACCCGAAGTTTCACCAACCCCTGACGTCAACGAAATCCTGACCGTATACAAAGAGTGGCGTGGTACCCCCTATCGTTATGGCGGTACCACAGAACGAGGTATCGATTGCTCGGCGTTTACCCGTGAAGTGTTCCGCAATGCCATCGGCATCGAATTGCCCCGCGATACCCGCTCCCAGGTCCACGAAGGCTCTCGCGTCTCCAAGCAGGATCTGGTCGAGGGGGACCTGGTCTTCTTCAAGATCAACCCGCGTCTGAACCATGTCGGCATCTATGTCGGCAACGGTGAATTCATCCATGTCTCCTTCCGTGCCGGCGTCACGCGCTCCAAGCTCGACAATGTGTATTGGCGCAACAAGTTCTGGCAGGCACGCCGGATCGATATCTGAGTCAGGCTGGACAAACGGCTCGCAGTACGGACTGTTTTTCCAACCTCACTTGAACCGGGCCCTCAGGGCCCGGTTTTTTTATGACCCTCGTTTAGACTTTCCTTGGTCGACTCTCTATAGTGTGGCCCCCTTGATCCTCGGCAGGTCCAGCATGACACCCCAGCAGAAAACCGGATTGCACCCGCGCAATCGCCATCAGGCACCCTACGACTTCGACGCGCTCTGCCAGCGTACCCCGGCGTTGACGCCTTTCGTGTTCACCAACGAGCACGGCACCCGAACCCTGGATTTCGCCGATCCGGCCGCCGTCAAGACGCTCAACCGGGCATTGCTGGCACTGCACTATGGCATTGCGCATTGGGATCTGCCCCCCGGCTATCTCTGCCCGCCCATTCCGGGCCGGGTAGACTACCTGCATCGAGCCGCGGATCTGCTGGCCGAGAGCGCGGGATGCGTACCGACGGGCAAGCAGGTTCGAGTGCTGGATGTCGGTGTCGGGGCCAACTGCATCTATCCCTTGCTGGGCGCCCGGGAGTATGGCTGGCGCTTCGTGGGCTCAGACATCGATCCTGTGTCGGTGAAGGCGGCGACCCTGCTGGCCACCAGCAATGGATTGGGCAACCAGATCACATGCCGTCATCAGGGTAACCCCAAGCATGTCTTTCGCGGGATCCTGGGGCCGAAGGAGCACTTTGCCCTGACTCTGTGCAACCCGCCGTTTCATGCTTCTCTGGCGGAAGCGAGCAAGGGGACGGAGCGCAAGCTGCGCAACCTGGGAAAGGGCCAGGCAGTGGCCGGGGCGCCCGTGCTCAATTTCGGCGGTCAGAAGGCCGAGCTCTGGTGCGAGGGGGGCGAGGCGGCGTTTCTGGCGGCCATGATAGAGCAGAGCAAGGAGTTTGCCAGCCAATGCCTCTGGTTCAGCTCGCTGGTGTCGAAAAAGGAAAATCTGCCTGCCGCACGAAAGGTGCTGGCTCGGGTGGGGGCGCGGGAGGTTCGCGTGCTCGACATGGCGCAAGGCAACAAGGTGAGCCGGATCCTCGCCTGGAGTTTCCTGGACGATGGGCAGCGCAAGAGCTGGTGGACCGCCCAGGGGAGATGATCGAGGACGGGGCTCAGTGGCGACACGGGCCCTGTCTCTTTTTCAGCTCAGATGTTGATTCGTTTGCAGCCTTACATTCAATCGTTTTCCTGCCCGTGTTTGCTCGCATGTTAGTGACCACTTTCGCGCCTGGTACTGGTGTACGCCGAGATTTTTTTGTACTTGCTGATGAAACTTTCATAAAATAGGACTGGTTAGACCTCTTTACAGGCTTTGAATCGAATAGGGATCGGTAAATGAAAGTTGTCGATTTTCTGAAGCACAAGCGCGAAATTCTGGCGCAACACCCCTTTGAGCTCAAGGATTGGCTCTCTCCGGCGATCCGCGACTACTGGCGTGAGTTTCAGCAAAAGGCACACCTTCACCCCTTGCTGGGAAGAGTGCTGGATCTGCAGGGGGAGTCCCAGGATGCCCGCCAGCAAGAGGCTGCCAGAGTCACCCAGGTAGCGAATGGCCAGCCTGCCCTGGCGCAGGATCCCGTGGTGGAGCTCGAAGGCGAAGCGGCGGCACTCTATGCCGAGTTGCAGACCCGCATCGGTGAAGAGACCCATGTGGGCGAGTGGTTGCAGGTCACCCAGGCGTTGATCAACCAGTTCGCGACCGTGACCGGCGATCATCAGTGGATCCACACCGATCCCGAGCGTGCGGCAGCCGAGTCTCCCTTCAAGACCACCATTGCCCACGGCTTCCTGACTCTGGCCCTGCTGCCCCAGTTGACCGGTTCGGTGGACGAGAGCACGCCGGAGTTCCCGACAGCTCGCATGGTGGTGAATTTCGGCCTGGAGCAGGTCCGCTTCCCTTACCCCATCAAGGTGGACAGCAATATCCGCGCCCGTACCAAGCTGTCGCGTGTCACGCCCATCAAGGGGGGCATCGAGCTCCTCAAGGAAATCAAGATAGAGATCGAGGGGATCCGCCGCCCGGGTTGCGTCATCGAGTCGGTGACCCGCATCTACTTCTGAGCCCCCTCATCGGCATGAATGGTGAAACGGGCCCGCTGTCGTGTGCAACGAACAGCGGGCCCGTTTTTTGCCTGTTTGTTGCAAGGGGTGAGGCGTCAGCCATAGCGCGCCGACCCCAGCTTGATATGACTCACAAAACGGTGCGCCGTGCAGTTAGCCAGCTCTCATTTTGGCGAGTTGGCCGCGTGAGGCGATAGCATGTTATGCCACTATTGGCTTCTTACTCCCGATCCTGGAGACAATAGTGCCCATCAATAACAAGATTATTCTGCCACTGCTGCTGAGCTTCGCCATCCTGCTGATCCCGACCCACTGGATCCCGCTGGAGGGGATCACCGTCATCGAGCAGCGGGTCGTGGCCATTTTCGTGCTGGCCGCCCTCTGCTGGATCCTGGAGCCCATCCCTATCTTTGCTACCTCGGTGCTGATCATCGTGCTGGAGCTGCTGCTGCTCTCCGACAAGGGGCTCTGGTTCATGACTGCCGACAAGGCTGAACCGGGGTTTGGTGAGCTGCTCAAGTCCACTGAGGTGATGGCGACCTTTGCCTCGCCGGTTATCATGCTGTTTCTCGGTGGTTTTTTCCTCGCCATTGCGGCGACCAAGTACCATCTGGACGTCAATCTGGCGCGGGTGCTGCTGCGCCCGTTCGGTCAGGATCCCCGGATCGTCATGCTGGGGCTGATGCTGATCACCGCCACCTTCTCCATGTTTATGAGCAATACCGCCACCACCGCCATGATGCTGGCCATCCTTACCCCGGTGCTGGCGGCGTTTCCCGACAAGGACCCGGCCAAAATAGGTTTTGTGCTGGCTATTCCGCTGGCGGCCAACCTCGGCGGGATCGGCACTCCCATCGGCACTCCGCCCAACGCTGTGGCTCTCAAATACCTGACCGGCGAGCATGCCATCTCGTTCGGTCAGTGGATGGGATTTGCGGTGCCCTTTGTGGTATTGCTGTTGCTGCTTGGCTGGTTTCTGCTGGGGCGCTTCTTCCCGAGCACCCTCAAGCGGATGGATCTCAAGATTGAGGGGCGCTTTATGCAGACCCCTCGCGCCTGGGTGGTCTACCTCACCTTTATCACCACCATAGTGCTCTGGCTACTGGGGGATCTGCATGGCATGAGCTCCTACGTGGTCGCCATGATCCCGGTGGCGGTGTTCCTGACCACCGGCATCATCACCAAGGACGATCTGCACAAGATCTCCCTCGATGTGCTTTGGCTGGTCTCGGGCGGTATCGCGCTGGGGCTGGCGCTGGAGGACTCCGGGTTGGCCGAGCGGCTCATCACCCATATTCCGTTCCACGAATACTCCACGCTGGCGGTGCTGATCGGCGCCTGCCTGCTGGCAGTGGTGATGGCCAACTTTATGTCCAACACCGCGACCGCCAATCTGTTGCTGCCACTGGTGGCGGCGCTGGCGGTCAGCATGCCGGAGCTGGCCGAGTGGGGCGGCAGCCACACCCTGATCCTGGCGGTCACCATTTCGGTTTCGCTCGGGATGTCTTTGCCTATCAGTACCCCGCCCAATGCGCTGGCCCACGCCACCGGTCTGGTGGAGAGTCACCAGATGGTGCGCATCGGTGTCATCATGGGGTTGGTCGGCACACTGCTGGCGATGGTATGGATCTACCAGATTGCCGCTTGGGGACTGATCTGAGCGTACGGCCGGTTTCTCATCTGTTGCCTGCTCCATCATCGGAGAAGTGCCATGGCAGGTGATGACCAAAACAGAAAGAGGAGCCAACTTGGCTCCTCTTTCTGTTTGCAGTTGACTCAGAAACTGGCGCCCAGATTGAGCAGGTGCCTGAATTCGGTCTCTTTGTACTTTTGCTCGAGACCGACGAAATGGACTTCGCCATCTTCCCACTCCATCTCGCTCGACCAGGAGAGGCGCAGGTGGTCGTTGAAGTAGTAGCGCAAGCCCACGCTGCCGGTCACATCTCGATTCAGAGTGATATAGGGTGAGGGTTGATCCAGATAGAGCAGATAGCGCCCCTGACTGAACAGCTCCAGTTTTTCCCGCCATATCGGGATGGGTTGGCGATAATCCCAGTTCATGCTGGCAAAGGGGTAGTCGATGATCCGGTTGCCTTTGAAGAGCAACCCAATCCCGCTCTCTTCTCTGAAGTAGGCCTTGCGCAGACCCCCTTGCGCTACGAACTCCAGCCGACGGCGCTTTTCGTTCCAGAAGCGGTAACCCGGCCCGGTACCATAGTCGAGGCTGAGGTAGTTGCTTTCCAGCATGTCATATTCGGCATTGAGCGAGCTGCGCACAAACCACTGCTGATCGAAAAAGTAGTCAATGGTCGGGTTCAGTTTGTAGTCGTGGTTATCGGTGACGCTGTCAGACGTTTCGTAGGAGTACTCTCCGGAGAAGCTGTAGCGCCAGTCCAGATTGGCCAACTCGGTCTTGCCCTTGAAGTTGACGTTGTTGGTGTGCTTGTCCTTGTGTTTGAGCTTGATGTTGAGATCGCCACTACCGGTCCAGAGCCAGGCCTTGCGTTCATCCTGCTCATCCTTGAACAGGGTGAATCCACCTTTGGCGGTCGCCTTGGGTTTATCCTGATGCTCTAGTCGCCAGCGCTTGATGGCATCCCGCTTGACGGTAACGGCACCGGTATAGGGCAAAGAGATGCGTACCGACTCATCGCCAATCTCTTCGATGGTACCGGTCAGACGATCGCCATTGTTCATCCAGAGAATGTCCTTGGCCCACAAGGAGTGAGAGGCCAACAGGAGTAGGAGGGGCAGGTATTTCATGAGGTAAGGTGACTCCGGTGCGACTCGGGCGCTGCTGACTTAACCACTGACAAGCTGGCTGCTGATGGGGCGGGGCAGGCCATTTTTGTTCTCCAGCGCCGCCGTCACCTCATCCTGCATCACGTCTGGTGCGCTGATAAAGCTCTCTATGGCCGGTGATAGCACCAGCGGGGCGCCATTTTCAAGCTCCTCTTCGGTGCGGGAGAGCGGGGAGTGCACCTCCAGCCAGCGGCGACCATCCGGCTCGATAGCCACCTTGACCGGTTGGTTGATGACCCGCACCGGCGTGCCAATCGGCACAATCTTGAACAGGGCCTCGATATCGTCAGGTCGCAGCCGGATGCAGCCAGCGCTTACCCGCAGACCGACGCCAAAATCCTTGTTGGTGCCGTGGATCAGGTAGTCACGCTTGCCGTAACCAAGGCGCATGGCGAACTTGCCGAGGGGATTCTCCGGGCCGGGAGACACCACGGCGGGCAGGGTGATCCCTTTTTGTTCCAGCCAGGATTTGCGCACCATGGGGCCGGGTACCCAGGTCGGGTTGGGATTCTTCTCGATGACGGTGGTGGTCATCTCCGGAGTCTCACGGCCGATATCGCCAATTCCGATGGGCAGCACGATGACCTCGCTCTTCCCTTTGGGGAAGTAGTAGAGACGCAGTTCGGGCAGGTTGATGACGATGCCTTCTCGCGGCACGTCGGGCAGCAGCATCTGGGTCGGCAGAGTGAGCCGGGTGCCCGGGGTGGGCAGATAGGGGTCTACGCCGGGATTGGCTTCGAGCAGTGCCAGAAAGCCTGTCCGGGTATGCTTGCCGACCAGTTCCAGATGATCGCCAGGCTGTACGATGTAATCTTCCAGGGCGCCGATGAGACGGCTGTCCGCTGGCGGCAGGGGATAGGTGTTGGACCAGACAGGTGCGGCCCAGAGGCTGGCGGCGGCCAGCAGCAGTGAGACGATACGAGTGTTGAGCATGGTTGTTCCTATCGGCTGGGGCGAGGGACGGGTTCCCTTCCAAAAAATGAGCAGAGATTGTCAACGAATCCCGCGGGGATTACCAGTCCGGCACCATGACTGCCGGGAGGGCGGTGGCGAGCGCGTCACAGGGTGTCCCTGGCCCATCAGGCTCGCCGTATTCATCCGCCCGGAACCGGGTACAGGGTGGAGACAGTGAGCGAGGAGGCGCTGCCGGGTGAAAGTCACTGGCGTTGGGAGGGGCGGGATCGCCGGATGGCGGTTTTATCGCCAGTCGTCTGATCTGCAACGAGATTTACATTGATTTCCCGGCTAGGGTTGGGTCAATATGAGTGCCCGTGGAGAGATGCCGGAGTGGCCGAACGGGATTGACTCGAAATCAATTGTGGCAGCAATGCCACCCAGGGTTCGAATCCCTGTCTCTCCGCCACATATACCCCTCAAGCCCGCGCCAGTCGCGGGCTTGTCTTTCTTGGTGTGTGCTGGCCCATACTTCAGCCCATACTTTGGCGCTTGTGAGGGCTCGCATAGGGTCGCCATCCGTGAAGCGTCGGCCAATGTCACAGCCTTTTTTTCGTTCCTTGGCCTGACTCGGCTTGGCGTTCTAGCCGTTGTTGTTCGCTCCTGGCCTTCTTCCCCTGTCCTTTGTGTTTCTCGCCTTGCGCAGATTGCGCAGTTTTGCGCAGTTCGGATTGCGCACTTTGCGCAGTTCCCTAACCAGCTCAATCCGCCGCAATCCCTTGTGCTGCTTAGGCTGCCAGCTAATGAGCAACCGTTTTGCGCAGCTCGCAGTTGGTATTCGTTTTTGGATGAATTGCGCAGTTTGCGCAGTGGAGAGATCAACAAGATGCCTGCCAGAAGGGAAGGGTTCACCTGGTAGGCGTCTGTCCTGCTCACTTGGCTGGCTGAATGGTCTGGGTGTCGCTGGGGAGCTGTATCACGATTTACTTGATGCAGGTTTGAGCCCGTTCGCCTGCTCGCGCTCTGGTGCCGTGCGGTGGGTAGCTGCGTGGTCATTTCGACCATACAGGCGTTGGGCCTGCTCGTTCATCTTGGCGGCTGGTTGTGGGCTGGCAGGTTTGCCGGATAGGGTGCGGGTTTTGCGGCCAGTGCTGGCGGTGGTGGGCTGGCAGGTTTGCCGATTTGGGTGCGGAGTTGCTGTCATGGTTGCCCGGACACTGTCCGAGAAACCGTGACACATGATCGGTTAATACCGGGATCCCGGTATCGCCATGCGAAGGGCTGTACCTTCCCCATTTTTGGGAAAGGTTCCCTGTTTTGGGGAATGTCTCGCGGGTCGGATAGCCATCAACTCCACCACCAACCGTGTCGGGCTACCCAATCAGGTTATCTAGGATCCGCTCTGCCTCGGGGGCGTCGTCCCGCTCACTGCCCATCAGGTAGCGCAGGGTTGCCCGCGCCTCTTCCCTGTTTCTCGGTCGCAGTTCAGCCAGCAGACCAAACACAAACCAGTCTCGGGCGTGTGCCTCTATGCTGTTTTCATAATAACCCTGGGTGTCGCACGCATTGCGCAGCCGGTACAGCTCGTTCCAATAGGCCAGCTCATGAAGGCAGTCGCTCAGGGTGTGTGGCATCAGTTCCGGCACAGCCTTGAACCGCCCCGCGACCTGTTCAGGCGGCAGTTGCCAACTGTCCCGCTCCAGCCCCCTCAGTACCTCCTGGCAGAACGCCTCCGCCTGGGTGTCGTCCCACAGCGCATCCCCGAACCGTCCGATGGCCTCAGCCTCATTGGCCCGCCTTGTGATGGCTCGTTCGGCCAGCCCGTCGAGGTTGGCAAAGCCGATGCTGCCAAGGCCCGCGAGCATGTGACCCGCCTTAGCCACCAGCCATTTGCTGTAACGCTGCTCCAGCTCGCCGGGCGGGGTGGTGATCCGCCCTGCCGCCTCCTTGGCCTGGGCAATGCGTACCGGGTCGCCCGTCCCTATCACTTGACGTAGCCAAAGCAAGGAGTCGATTTCCATATCCCCGGTCACCACTTCTTGCGGCGGCAGCTCTTGAACCGCTGGCAGCGTCTCTCCGCTGCTTTGTAGTGGAGGCAGGGTGAACATGGCCCGTTGCCTCGGGTTATCGGTGAAGAGGCCCGACCGGCTGACGATGGCTTTCACCGTTCCCAAAGAGAGCCCAGCCAGAGAAGCCACCTCGCTCAGTGAATGTTTGCGGCGCAGGGTGATCACCTGCTCCCGTTGTTCGTTGGTCAGTCGCATTGTGCCCCCTCAGCGTTCAGGTTGCCCCACAGCTCAAACGCCTTTGTCAGCCACTCCTTTAGCTTGCCATTGCGCACATCATCGGTGGTGGCCTCAATCACATGCCATCCCATCAGTAGCGCCTCATTCATCTTGTGTCGGTCGTTTATGAAGCCCTCGGCACTGACATGATGCCCGCCAGAGTGAACCCCGCCGTGGATCTCAACGGCAATCATCTGGGTGGGCCAAGCATGATCAAAGCGCCATCGTCTGACCGGGTGGAATACCAGCTCGTTCACGCATGAGGGGAACGCGCTCATAACCTCGGCGGTGGCCGCTGCCAGTTCGGCGGTCTGCGCTCTCACTCGTTTGTTGTGGATCTCTATTTTGGCCTCGGCCCGCTCTTTGTCGGTGGACATAAGGGCAATACTGCAAGGAAACATGGCAACCCCCTGTTGCGCTAGTTAAGGTATTACATTTACGAAACAATTCATGGCGCTTTCACTGGTGTACCCCCCCCGGTGAAAAGTTTTAGTGGGTTATTGTCTACCTCTCTACCCAAACAGTGAAACCCAGTAACAGCAAGGCTTTGAGCGGGTAGACAGTGCCTTTTGATTCTCTACCCACTCCCTACCTAATCACCCTGCTCTCTCCCCCTTTATTGATGACAACTCATCCGACCACTAACAAAGATGAAACAACGCAAAAAGGTAGACTAGGTAGACTGTGGGTAGAGAGTAAATAATTACTGTCTACCCCTCTCTATCCCTTATGTAGCAAGGCTTTGAGGCCATTGGGTAGACAGGGTAGAGAGACTTTTCAAAAAGTCCTACGTATAGGGGGAGCCGATAAAGGAAAGGTGCCATATTGGCACCTGCTGGGGGTCGTTCTGGCTGGCATCATTCCTCGATATGGACAGCTTGAGGCATGAACACTTCTGTGGCCTCGGTGGGTGTTGCATTAGTTTGGGCATACCCCTTCACTTTGCGCGTGATGTACTCCCGCCCGAATTCTTTGGTGGCGCTCTTTACCGCCTGGCTGAATTTCTGGACAGACAGCGGGCGACCCAGTCCGTGATAGTCCAAGTAGGCCAGATACAGGTGATAGAGGTAACGCCGGGGCTCCTGTTTCACGCTGGGGTTGCCGCCCATGAATAGCCCCTCCGGTTTGTCCATGAAGGTCAGCATGGCGCACAGGTCGATCACCGGATCTGTCGCCCGCTTGATGGCTAAAGCGTCATCAGAGCAGCGTTGCTCCAACAATCGGATGCGGGCTCGCTCCGGGTCGGCGAAGAGGGTCAGCAAGTGGCGGATCACCACTGGCAGCTCTGCGGCTATCTTCTCCCCCAGTAGCGGATCTTTGTCAGCCTCTGTCACCACTTGGTTAAAGGTGAAAATCACCCTTCGGCGTGATACCCCACCATTACGCTCGGTGATCACCATCGGCTCATTATTGGTCGCCAGCACAACAGCCTGGATGACAGCGGCAAACTGTTTCTCATACTTGCCATCAATTTCAACCATATCCCCGCCAGTGATCGCCTTGATACCACTGCCATCGCCGATGTACTTGGGTTGGTCTGGCAGCAGGATGAGCCGCTTATCCACAAACTGAGCGCGGCCCCTAGCGTAATCCAAAGCGGCCATATTGCCGGAACCTGTATTGCGCGGCCCACCTGCCAACATCGCGGCGATATTGGCAAACACGCTCTTACCGCTGCCACCCTCGCCCGTCACTTCAAGGAACAACTGCCAGTCATAGCGGTTTGCCAGAACCATAAACAGGGCGGCCTTGATGCGCTCCATCTTGCCAGCATCTCCCTCTGCGGCGTGGTTAAGCCACTTGGTAAAGCTGGGTGCGTGGTGCTCGATACATTCACCATGGAGTGGCTGGGCATAGTTGATTCCATTGTGATTCAGCAGGCCATCGGATGGCGAGTGTGGCCGGAATCGGCGGGCGGCCATGTCATAGACCCCATTGGCAAATCCGATCAGGTCGGCGGCAGGCTGCCCTAGCGCCGGGATCATTAGCTTCATGGTTGAGACGGCAGCACCGACACCCTTGTCACTGAACGGGGCGCTATGCTCGGTGAAGATGGCCGCCATCTCGCGGCGCAGCTCAGTATCTGTCAGCGGCTCCCACAGGCTGCCGCTGTAGTGGTAGACCCGTTCCGCCTCCATATTGATAGCCACCTCACCCAGCCGCTCGATCAGCAGGGCCGCCCGTTGGCTGGCGCTCATTTTGTCGATCATTGGTGCTGGCGACTCATGTTCTGGTTGGAGCGGGATCACTTCGGCCAGCCAGGGAGCCCCTTCCCTCTGGTGGGCGTCTTGGTCTTGTTGGGTGATTTCGCCTTGCATGATGGCTCTCTTGGTCTCTTCAAGCCCATGGGCCTGGTGATAGTCGTTCCAATCTCCTGAAAACTCAGGCGGTAGCGCCACCAGCCCGCCTATAGCAACGGCGGCTTGCTCGGATTTGGCCTTGCCGGGGTTGCCCTGGGTGCCCTCGTCATTGTCGCCACAGAGCAGGATCCGCGCCTCTGGGTGCTGGCGGCGGGCAATCTGGGCCACGGCGTGAAGGTTCCCGGCATCCATCGCGCAATACACGGTCGCCCCGATAGCTAGGTGAACAGATAGCCCGGTTGCGTACCCCTCCACCACGGCCACCAACGCCCCGCCCTCGATACGGTGATAGGCCCCGGCCTTCTGCCCGCCAGCCAGATAACGCTTGCTGCCATCAGCCCGGATAAGTTGAACGTTCACCAGAGCGCCCCCCTCGTCGGTCAGCGCGACCACCAGCGACCCGGCATGGAAGTTCTCGCCCCCCTCGCGGATCAGGGTTCGATTCACTGCGCTCAGGTGCGAACCAAAGCCCTTACGCTCAAGATAGGGGCTCTCCCCCTGCCCGGTGTCCGCCATGATGTCAGCGGCGCGTCTGGCGGCCTTCTGGCGCTGTTGCTCGGCTCGCTGGCGCTCCTGCTCGGTCTTGGCCTGTTGCTGGCGCTGGATGCGCTCCCGCTCGGCAGGGTCGAGACCACCGGCAGACAAGCCCACCAGCGGGGCCAGCAGCTCGGCGGCCTCCTTGGTGCTCTTGCCAGTTACCCGCACGAGCAGATCCAGCCCATCACCGTTGCCGCACTGGTTGCAAATCCACGTGCCGCGCCCGCCCTTGTCATCGAGCCGGAACCGGTCTTTGCCACCACAGGCAGGGCAGGGGCCATGCTTGCCACGGCGTGGGATGTCGATACCGACAGCAGCGAGCAGATCGGGCCAGTGACCAACGGCGGCGGCGACCACATCACTAACAAGGCGGGGGCTCATTGCCCCCGGTGTTGTTGCTTTCATGCTCGGTAATCCTCCATCCGTAGCAGTTGCGCCGATGGGGGCGGCGGATTGGTGGCCTCGGCCTTTGCCTGATAAACCTGATCGGCCAGCCAAAAGAGCAGAGCCTCAATGAACCTCACCCCGAAGTTGCTTAGGCCGTCCCCATCCCTTGCTAGCATCGCCTGCAACATGAGGGTGGCCGTGTGTGCGTCGTCGTCCTCTCCACAGACAAACACTGTGATAGCGGCGGGGAATGCTGGTGTGTTCAGTCGCAACACCTCCCCGCGATCCCGGAAGGTTTCCCGAAAAGCGGCGCGGTAGCGATCTGCCACACGCTGGGCAAGCTCGGCCACCGTCATTTCGATGGCCCCTTTCTGCGTCGTTGTCTTGCTCATTGCAGTGACTCCCTATGCTCTCTCGCCAGCTCATCCATGGGGTCTCTGCCCTCATCCAGCATCTGCCGCACATCGGCACAAAAGGCACGGTTCATTTCGTCCAGCACCAGACTACCCAGCGGCGTTAACTCATCGCCAGCCAACATATGGCGCAGCATCAGCAAAGCGTCATCCCGCCCCTGTTTGCCGCCAGCGTGCTCCAGGTGAGCGCCCACGATTTGGTTGTGGATCGCCATGGTCAGCACCTCCTGATCCAGCGGCAGTTGAACTCCCAGATGGTTGAACGTGTTACCACGCACCGCCAGATAGGCCCGCGCCACCGCCTTCACCATCGTATTAATCTCGGTCATGGCAACCCCCTGTTGCATTGCGCTCGCCTGATTGTTTCTGGGCCTTGGTCACCCGCTTGAAAAGTTCCCGCAGTACCGCTGGGCGCAGTGGATTGCGTGACAACTCGCGCCACATCCGGCCATTCAGGGTATTGATCAGTCGTTCGCTCATAGGCCACCCCCAGTCAATGCCGCCACCAGCGCATCGAATGACCTGTCATCCAATCCGGCTTTCAGTTCGCGGGCCTGCTTGGCAGTGACGGCAACGGCTGCCCCCTTGGTCTGCTCAATGAAGCGATCCCGATCACGCCGCCAGCTAAACGCGCTCAGGCTGCCAGCCTGTGAACGCTTGCCGCTGTGCGGATTGACGGGGCCAACAAAGGCGGGCTCGCTGCCGTGCGCAGCCCATGCGAAGTAGATCATTGCAATGCCTCCCGGCGGATACCCGCCTCGAAGCGCAGGGCATCAAGCAAAGCGATGTATTGTGTGCGCCCCACGGGGTCTAGGTCGGTTTTCTCTAAGGCGTTGCCAAGCTGCTCGAGAAGTGCCTCCAAGCGGGATGGGGCAACCTCCTTAACTTCAACCCTGACTTGGATAGTCGGCCTGTCGTCTTGATTGATCGGGCTTGGCTGCTCCCTCATCAGGCGGTCGGCGGTCTCCTCGGCTGTCCCTTGCGCCCAAGCGATTAGGCTCCAAACCAAATCATACCAATCAGATTAAAGATGTGATCTAATTGCTCTATTCTGGTTTCACTGTACTCAGTATGTCCGATCCAATCGATTTCTTGGCCCTCGCCAAGGCAGAAACCAACGCCAGGAAACGCATGCGATTCCTGGCGTTAGCACACT
>NZ_JALIHH010000256.1:0-563 GCF_022869435.1 Aeromonas sp. LsrichE-8G | reverse complement strand
AGAGTGTCATATGACCATGTCCTTGCTGGACCAGTCGCCGATATCGATGAGTATCACGGCGGATACCGAATCGGAGCGCAAGCATCTTCCGGCCGCAAATTCGTTAAATAACAAACTGTTATTGGCGGATGCCGGTTACATCAGCCGCGAGTACTTTGCTGATGTGACCAAAGCCAAAGGAAGCTATCTGGTCAGAGGGAGTCAAAATCTCAATCCCAAAGTACAGGCAGCTTACCGACAGGACGGCAGGGAAATGCCCAAGTTACTCGGAAAAAAGCTCAAGGATATCGATCGGAGAAGCTGCAGAGCCGAGGTTCTGGATCTGGATGTGAGTTCGGGAAAGTATAAATATCGACTCATAAGACGTTGGTTTGCAGAGGAAAAACGGTTCTGTATATGGATGACCAATCTTCCGCGTGAGCGATGGCCAGCCGAGAAGGTGATGGCATTGTATCGTTGCCGTTGGCAGATCGAACTGTTGTTCAAAGAGCTGAAATCACATAACCGGTTGAAGGCGTTCGCGACACGACAAAAAGCGATAGCGGAAGGCTTGATCTGGGCTA
>NZ_JALIHH010000255.1:0-19788 GCF_022869435.1 Aeromonas sp. LsrichE-8G | reverse complement strand
GTTCGGTCGGTTCGAGTCGGAATTTGTAGGCTTTCAGAATTTGCATTTAGCGCTCAGTGTGTAGCATTATTGCCATATCTATTAAGCCCGATTGAGTGACAGAATGCAATTCACTAAAATTAATAAATCACGCCATGCGGCCTACGTTTTGCACGTACATTTGGTGTTTATCACCAAGTATCGAAAGCCGATATTGGGGGATCTGCATCACGCTTCCTTCGGTCAGTGTGCGGCAGAGGTTTGCAGAGATTTTGGTGCGGAACTGAAAGAGTGTGACGGAGAGGCTGATCATGTTCACATGCTGATAGAGTACGCGCCAACGGTGCAGCTATCGGTACTGGTGAACTCGTTAAAGGCGGTCACATCAAGGCGACTGCGTAATGAATTTCTGGACTTGAGAGGTGCTTACAGCAAACCCGTACTCTGGTCACGCTCTTACTTTGCGGGCTCTTGCGGCGGAGCACCGTTGGAGGTGATCAAGCAATACATTCAAAACCAGCGGGGCTGACGCCCCGGCGAAATTCCCCTCCCACCTACGTCGGAGGGAGTCCCCTTTCGCATTTAAGATGGGGATATGCGCTGGCAAGATCGCCGTGAGAGCAACAATGTGGAAGACCGACGCCAGCAAGGCGGCGGCAACGGGGGCGGCGGCCTGCCCATCGGTGGCAAGGGGCGCCTGATCCTGCTGGTGGTGGTCATGGTGGCGGGGTACTACGGCGTGGACCTCGGCCCCCTGCTGCAGGATCCGGCCCCGCAGAGCCAGCCCCAGCGTCAGAACTCGTCCCAGGCTGCCAACGATCCCCTCGCCCGCTTCACCTCGGTGATGCTCGCCTCCACGGAGGACGCCTGGGGCGAGATGTTCCAGCAAAGCGGCAACCACTATCAGGCCCCCAGACTGGTGCTCTATCGCGGTGCGACCCGCACCGGCTGCGGCCAGGGGCAGTCGGTGATGGGGCCCTTCTACTGTCCGGCCGACAGTACCGTCTACATCGATCTCTCCTTCTATCAGGACATGCGCGACAAGCTGGGGGCCGACGGCGACTTCGCCCAGGGCTATGTGATCGCCCATGAGGTGGGCCACCACGTGCAGAACCTGCTCGGTATCTCCACCAAGGTGCGCCAGCAGCAACAGGGGCTGAGCCAGGTCGCCCAGAACCGGTTGTCGGTCAAGCTCGAACTCCAGGCGGACTGCTTCGCCGGGGTCTGGGGCCACTACATGGAAAAAGAGCAGGTGCTGGAGCGCGGCGATCTGGAAGAGGCGCTCAACGCCGCCCAGGCCATCGGCGACGACAGGTTGCAGCAGCAGGGTCAGGGCCGGGTCGTTCCTGACAGCTTCACCCACGGCACCTCGGCCCAGCGCCTCACCTGGTTCAAACGCGGTTTTGACAGCGGCAAGCCCGCCAGTTGCGACACCTTCGCCGCCCGCTGAAGGGGGCAAACGCAAAGGGGCCGATTCCTCACGGAGCCGGCCCCTTTCCTTTCTCACCCGAGGGGGTCTTCCCTCATTCGGGATCCTCCGCCAGCAGATCGGTGAAGACGAAGCCGTCCCGCAGCACCGTTTCCCCCACCCGGATGGGCAGGGGATGCAGGAACATGGGGCCGTCCCAGGCCAGGGTGTGAAATTCCCCGTTCTCGCCGCAGGGATCCACCCCGGCGGGCAGGGCAGCCAGGAAGGCCGGACCGAATTCATGACCACCTAACCCGGCGTCCAGCTTGCCCGGATCCAGGGTGCAGACCCTGGCCTTGAGCCCGGCGTCGATCATCGCCTGCGCCAGCTCGGTCGTGTCGCTGCCCCAGAGCGGGAAGAGCGGCGTGATGCCGGTCCCCGCCAGTTGCCGCTCCCGATAGGCGCGCACATCCTCAAGAAAGAGATCCCCGAACGCCATGTGGTAAATGTCCTTGACCTGCACATCGGCGATGAAGCCCGTCATGATGCGCCCATACTCCTCGTTGCTGCAGGGCCAGGGCAGGTCGATGGTGGTCAGCGGCAAGCCCACGCACTCAGCCTGTGCCAACAGCAACTGCTTGCGCACCCCGTGCATGGCCACCCGCTCGAACGCCTGGTTGAGTGTGGTGAACAGCCCCACCACCTCGATGGCCGGATCCTGGCGCAGGCGATGCAAGGCCCAGGCGCTGTCTTTTCCGCTGCTCCAGGAGAGCAGTACCTTTTTCTTCGTCATGATCTCTCCAGCTTCTTGCCGCACCGTGCTGCAAGACAGTGTTGCGAATTGTGCGATTTACATTGCGGGACACAAAAGCATACCCTCGTGGGTGAGCGTATCCCCGCAGCACACCGGGGAGAATAACTAAAAAAACGATGGGAAACATAAGGATATGAGTAAAGTCAGCACATCGCACGACCACGGTCGCCCCCTCAATCGACAGGATTACAAGACCCTGAGCCTGGCGGCGCTGGGCGGCGCCCTCGAATTCTACGACTTCATCATCTTCGTCTTCTTCGCCGTGGTCATCGGCGAGCTCTTCTTCCCGGCCGACATTCCCGAGTGGCTGCGCCAGTTCCAGACCTTCGGCATCTTCGCCGCCGGCTACCTGGCCCGCCCCCTGGGGGGCATAATCATGGCCCACTTTGGCGATCTCATCGGCCGCAAGCGGATGTTCACCCTCAGCATCATCCTGATGGCCTTGCCGACCTTGCTGATCGGCCTGCTGCCCACCTACGCCGTGCTCGGCATCGCCGCCCCCCTGCTGTTGCTGCTGCTGCGGATCCTGCAAGGGGCCGCCATCGGCGGGGAAGTCCCCGGTGCCTGGGTCTTCGTGGCCGAACATGTGCCCGCCCGCCGGGTCGGTGTCGCCTGCGGCACCCTCACCGCGGGGTTGACGGCCGGCATCCTGCTCGGCTCCCTGGTGGCGACCGCCATCAACCGTGGCATGAGCCCGGGCGATGTGAGCGACTGGGGCTGGCGTCTGGCCTTCGTGCTCGGCGGCGTGTTCGGCATCGTCGCCATGTACCTGCGCCGCTGGCTGCACGAGACTCCGGTCTTCGCCGAGATGCAGGCCAACAAGTCCCTGGCCGAGGAGCTGCCCCTCAAGACGGTGCTGCGTGAACACAAGGGCAGCGTCGTCGTCTCCATGCTGCTGACCTGGCTGCTCTCCGCCGGCATAGTAGTGGTGATCCTGATGACCCCGACCTATCTGCAGAAGGTCCACGGCATCAGCCCGGCCGATGCCCTGACCGCCAACTCCCTGGCCATCGTCGCCCTCACCCTGGGCTGCATCGTCTATGGTCGCCTGATCGATGCCATCGGCAGCGGTCCTACCTTCATCCTGGGCTCCCTGCTGCTGGCCGGCGCCACTTATACCTTCTACCACAGCCTGGCAGCCGGCACGGATCAGCTGGTGCCCCTCTACATGCTGGCGGGCTTTGCGGTGGGGATCGTCGGCGCCGTGCCCTACGTCATGGTCAATGCCTTCCCGCCGGTGGTGCGCTTCTCCGGGCTGTCGTTCTCCTACAACGTGGCCTACGCCATCTTCGGCGGTCTCACCCCCATGCTGGTCACCCTCTGGATGAAGGAGGACGTGCTGGCCCCCTCCCACTATGTGGTCAGCCTGGCCGCCCTCGGTTTCGTGCTCGGCATCTGGCTCTGGCTGCGCCAGCGCGGCCAACGCCAGGCCACCCCGCAGGCCGCCTGATCCTTCCCAAGCAAGCCCCGCACTGTCGGGGCTTGTTCTTTGCGGATATCATCGACCGGGTGGCGGTCCGCTGCGGACCTGCCAGCTCACCCCAATCCGTCCATCTGCCCGAGGTCCACTATGTTCTTCCAGGTCGTCTTTCTCGCCTTGCTGGCCCTGCTGCCCATGGTCAACCCGCCCACCACGGCCACCCTGCTGCTGGGATTGAGCAAGGGCATGTCCCGCGAGCACATTCGCCGCCAGATCAACATGGCCGCCCTCTATCTGTTCGCCACCCTGTGCGTCAGCTTCTTCATCGGATCCTCCATCCTGGATCTGTTCGGGATCTCCATTCCCGGCCTGCGCCTGGCCGGTGGCCTCATCATCGCCTTCATCGGCTTTCGCATGCTGTTCCCCTCGCCAAACCAGTCTGCCGGGGTCGAGGCCAACCAGAATATCGCCTTCGTGCCCCTGACCATGCCCAGCATGTGCGGACCCGGCACCATGGCGCTGGTGATCAGCGGCGCGGCCCAGATCGCCGAGCTGCCGGCCGAGGCCGATCGCGTCGTCATCTATGCCGCCATGGTCACCGCCTTCGCCCTGATGAGCCTGATCAGCTGGGGTGTGCTCAAGCTGGCAGATCCCGTGTGCAAGATCCTGGGAGCCACCGGCATCGACGCCATGACCCGCATCATGGGTTTCCTGCTGGTGTGCATGGGTATGCAGTTCTGCATCAACGGCGTCAAGGAGGTGGCGCAGGATCCCGTCTTCCATGGCCAGGTGATGGAACAACCCGCTGCCGCCTTGCCGACCCATGCCGGATCTACCGCCCTCGATCATCTCGCCGTGCCGCGCGAGCCCTGATTGAAAACGGTGTCATTTTTCGTGCAAATCCCTCCTGATCTTGCGCCTGATCATATTGCCTTCATCTTGATGGGGTAGTCTGGTTTTTGTACAGGCAGGGTTCAGAAGGTTGCCGCTAGCGTGGCATGTGCTGACCCCATCACTTGAGGAGATATGCAAATGGAAAAGATGCTGACCGAGATTGGAAGCTACAGCCTGTTTCATGAGTATCTGAACGTGGTCGGTGCCGCCAGCCCCGCGCTGACCCGGATCAAGACAGGATGGGAGTTCAAGCGAAAGGATCGCCTGCTCGCCCAGATAAGGGTGGATGACCACGGCCACGCCCGCTTCTTCATCGACGCCCGCGCCATTTCGGTCAACTGACCCGACCCCTTTCCCAGCCCCGGCGCCTGCCGGGGCTTTTTATTGCTTGCGCCTTCCAATAAAAACCCCGGCGCCGGGCCGCAATGCTGTTCACTTAAGAGAATTTGAGTTCCAGTCCACGTAGTATCAGGACAAAAAATCGAGGGAGGCATGATGCCTCCCTCTTTCTATTGCAAGCCCCGCTGGATAAAGGCTGGAGGAAGATCGACTGGACACAGCCTTGCCCCCTCAACTCAAATCCAATTTATGAATAATCAGTCAAAAAAGTGCTTATCTGAACAGCATTGCGGCGCCGGGCCGGGGTTTACAAAGGTGTATGACCTTACTGGGTACCGCCCACGGTGAGCTGATCCAGCTTGAGGGTGGGCTGGCCAACGCCGACCGGCACGCTCTGCCCCTCCTTGCCGCAGACCCCGACCCCGCGATCCAGCGCGAGATCACGGCCCACCATGGAAACCTGGCTCATCGCCTCGGGGCCGTTGCCGATCAGGGTCGCCCCCTTGATGGGCGCGGTGATCCTGCCATCCTCGATGAGGTAGGCCTCGGAGGCGGAGAAGACGAACTTGCCGGAGGTGATGTCCACCTGGCCGCCACCGAAGTTGGGGGCATAAATGCCCTTCTTCACCGAGGCGATGATCTCCGCTGGATCGTACTGACCCGCCAGCATGTAGGTGTTGGTCATGCGCGGCATCGGCAGGGCGGCGTAGGATTCGCGGCGGCCGTTGCCGGTGAGCGACACCCCCATCAGACGGGCGTTCTGCTTGTCCTGCAGGTAACCCTTGAGGATGCCGTTCTCGATCAGCACGTTGTAGCCCCCCGGCGTCCCCTCGTCGTCGATGGAGACGGAGCCGCGCCGACCCGGCAGGGTGCCGTCATCGACGATGGTGCAGTGTTTGGAAGCCACCTGCTCGCCGATGCGCCCGGCAAAGGCGGAGGAGCCCTTGCGGTTGAAGTCCCCTTCCAGACCGTGACCCACCGCCTCGTGCAGCAGCACACCGGGCCAGCCGGCACCGAGCACCACCGGCATGGTGCCGGCCGGGGCGTCGATGGCCTCCAGGTTGACCAGTGCCTGGCGCACCGCTTCGCGCACATAGCCAAACGCCCGGCTCTCGAGCCCGTCCAGCTCAAGGAAATGGTCGTAACCGAAGCGGCCACCGCCCCCCGCGCTGCCGCGCTCACGGCGATCCCCCTTCTCGGCGATGACGGTCACCGAGAGGCGCACCAGCGGACGCACGTCGGCGGCCAGGGTGCCATCGGTGGCGGCCACCAGGATCTCTTCATAGACCCCGCTGATGGAGGCCATCACCTGATTGATGGCGGGATCCAGGCTTCTGGCGAACTTGTCCATCTGCTCCAGCAGGGCAATTTTCTGCTGCTTGTCGAGGGTCTGCAGGGGATCCAGCGCCGGGTAGAGCAGGTTTGCTTCGGTGCGAGCCCATGCTTTTACCTTGCCGTGAGCACCGGCGGCGGCGATGCCGCGAGCGGCAGTCACCGACTGTTGCAGCGCCAGCAGGCTCAGCTCGTCCGAGTAGGCGAAACCGGTCTTCTCGCCGCTGACGGCGCGCACCCCCACCCCCTGATCGATGTTGTAGCTGCCATCCTTGACGATGCCGTCCTCCAGCATCCAGGACTCGTGCCAGCTGCGCTGGAAATAGAGGTCGCCGAACTCCACCTGATGGCTCATCAGGCTGCCGAGCAGCTGTTGCAGCCGCCCTTCGTCGAGATCGTTCGGGGCCAACAGGGAGGCACTAACCTGGCTCAATAGACTCAAATCTTTCTCTCCACTCTCATGCGAGATGTCGTAACGGTTAAATCCACGGCCGCGGGCTCACAACAGGCGGGCGTGTTGCAGCACCGGCATGGTGCGTTTCAATTCATCGACCAGGGCCCCATCCAGCGGCGCCAGCACAGTGCCCTGCCCCGACGCCCGACAGGCCAGCACCCGGCCCCAGGGGTCGATCACCATGCTGTGGCCCCAGGTCTGACGCCCTGTCTCGTGGGTGCCCCCCTGGTTGGCGGCCACCACGTAGCACTGGTTCTCGATGGCACGGGCCCGCAGCAGGGGCTCCCAGTGCGCCTCGCCGGTGACGGCGGTAAAGGCGGCAGGCACCAGCAGCACCCGGGCACCGGCCCGGGCCAACTGGCGGTACAGCTCGGGAAAGCGCAGATCATAACAGATAGAAAGGCCGAGGGGACCAAAGGGGGAGTCCACCAGCACAGGCTGATCACCCGGGCTGAAGGTCTCCGACTCCCGGTAGCGGCCGTGATTGTCCGCCACGTCCACGTCGAACAGGTGGATCTTGTGGTAATGCCCCTTGAGCTCGCCGTCGGGATTGAACACCAGGGTGCTGGTGTGGATGTGGTCGGCACCGGCGATGGCGGTGGGCATGGCCCCGGCCACCAGCCAGATGCCGTGGGATTTGGCCCAATCAGAGAGTTGCTGCTGGATTGGGCCATTTCCCAATGGCTCTGCCCCGTCCAGATACCCCTGCCGCTCGCCAAAGAGGGCGAAGTTTTCCGGCAGCAGCACCAGCAAGGGGCGCTCCCCGGGCAGACTCGCCAGCTCGGCGGCGATCCGCTCCCGGTTATCCTGCCAGGTACGACCCGAAATCAACTGCATGGCGGCTAGCCACATGACGCGCTCCTTCTGTTGGGCGAGCCGGTGGCAGAAGGCCTCCTCGGCTCGCAGGGCAATATCCGCACTCTTCTGTTGGGCGAGCCGGTGACACAAGGCCTTCTCGGCTCGCAGGGCAATATCCGCACTCATCTGTTGGGCGAGCCGGTGACCGGTGACAGAAGGCCTTCTCGGCTCGCGGGGCAATATCCGCACTATGAGGGGTTTGGCGGCCGGGGGAAAGTCCCCCAGCCCGGTGTATGCCCTCAGCGCTGACCCGAGCCCTGATGCTTGGGATCGAGCAGGAAGGGGGTGACCTCCTTGGCGGGCAGGCCGGGCGCCACCGCATCCACCGCATCCTTCTGGTGCTGGTTGAGCTTGATGCGGGCGCGATCCCGCCCCGCCTCCACCAGCCTGGGGGCGTCCAGCGGGCCGGAGACCCGAAAATCGATGCGGGTCACCACGTCCACCACGGGCTCCAGCAGCTTGGAGAGGGCCAGCACATAGAGCCCGGTGATGGGAGTCAGGGAGAAGGCCGCTACCACGGGCAGGGTGCCCCCCAGGTTCGGGGAGAAGCTCAGATCAAAGTCGAGCCGCCAGCGCACCAGATCCGCGATACCCTTGCCCCGCAGGTTGCCCGCGGCCCCCTTCATGTAGAAGTCGTTGTTCTCCACCACCCCCTGATGGACCTTGGCGGAGGCGGACATGGACTCGAAATAGAAGCCCTTGTCGAAGACGTCGCGAAAATCGAGGCGCAGCTTGCGCATCAGGGAGTCGAGGCTCAGCAGGGAGAGCAGCCGGGCCCCCTTGTCGTTGACCTCCCGCAGGGTCCCTCCCTCCAGTTGGTAGTCGGCGCTGCCCGCCAGAGTCGGCAGGCTCAGGCGGTAGGGCACGTCACGCCAGTTCAGATCCAGCGCCAGCTTGCCCGGGGCATCCCCGATGGGCGAGGTGTAGCCGAGCCGCTTGAGCAGCAGCTCGCTGTTGCGGGTCTCGAGGTTCACCCTGGCACGGGTCTGCATCTGGCTGCCACGGGCCAGCCACTCGGCGCTGCCGCGCAGGGTGCTGCCCGCCAGGCGCATCTCCAGCCCCTTGAGATCCAGCCGGTTGGCCCCGGGCAGCAGTTCCCCCTGCACCTCACCCAGGGGCAGCTCGCCGAAGCGGCAATCCACGCAACTGAAGGTGAGCCAGGGAATGGCGTCCATGATGGCCCTGTCCTGGCGCTCATCGGGATCCGGGCTGAGATCGGTCCCCTTGCCGGACCAGTAGATACGGGCAAACTTGGCATCGATGGGGTGCCCATCGGCCACCGGCACCCGCACCACCCCCATCACGTCGGGGCTGTCGATCATCACCTCGGTGGCCTGGTTCACCGGCCCCAGGGTGAAGTGCACCGCCTTGAGGCTGGCACTGCCGATGTCGGCACGGGCCAGCTGGCCATCTACCCACCACTCCTGGGGCAAGAAAGCGGGACCCACCACCGCATTGTCACTCGGCGCCGTGCCAGCAGGCAGCCACTGCTTGAGACGTGCCAGCCAGCCGGCTACGTCCGCCTGCTGCTGGTTGATGGCGAGCAGCATGGGCTTGTCCTGCATCACCCGCGCCCCGGGCTGGCCGATGTTGACCCGCACCCGGCTGAGATAGGGCACGCCGTCGCCGTACACCAGGCGGCTCTGCATGTCGATGTCCACCCCCAGCACGGCGCGGATGTCGGCGCTGCCATCCCGCCCACGGGCCGTCACCTTGAGGGGCAGCCGGGTACCCGCCGCCTTGGTCAGGGGCACGGGCAGATCCAGCCCCATGCCCTGCAGGTTGGAGTCCAGCGCCAGCTGGAAGCTGAACGCCTTGTTCTCGGGCAGGGTCAGCCCCAGGGTACCCGACCAGTTGCTGCGCCCCTGGAGCATCTCGAGGGCCGGTATGTCCCGGCGCTGGCGGCGGCTGTCCCACTGCCCCTGGAACTTGAGGTCGGCCTGATAGCCGTGGGGCAGTTGCCGCCCCTGATAATCCAGGGTCAGCGGCTGGTTCCACAGGCTGGCCTTGAGGTTGTGAATGCGCGTCTGCTCGTTGTCATACTCGAGCGTCCCTGCGACCCCGTCGAGGGGCAGATCCAGGGAGGCGATCCTCACCTTGTTGTCCTTGAAGCTGGCTTCCCCGCTGGCCTTGACCTCCCCCTCGCCATCCAGCGGTATGTCGAGCTTCACCGTGCCCTTCATGGGGCCGCGGATCTCCACCTCCCGCAGCGCCTGACCGACGGATCCCCCCAGCGGCGAGTCCTGCAAATAGTCGCTGATGGCCTTGCCCTCGCCCTCAACCCTGGCATCCACGTAGAGGTGAGCACCCGGATAGAGGTCCGGGATCCAGGCGTGCACCGAGTCGGAGCTGGCCTTGCCGAGCTGGGTGGCGCGGCTGTTCATGTCGAGGCTGGCGTTCTGGAACAGCAGATCGATCTGCAGGTCGGTCAGCGGCTGCCAGCCCGGGAAAAACTCGTAGGTGGCCTGTTGCAGCGGCACCGCCACCTGGAAGACGCCCTTGCCGTTGTCGTAGGGGAAGTCACGGAATTCGCCGTACCAGAGCAGGTCGGCCCCCTTGGCCTTGCCCCCCTTGATGGCGCCGCTCAGGTAGCTCACCAGCCCCTCATCCATCACCGCCAGGGGGTAGTAGCGATCCGCATGGGCCGCGTTCTTGACGTCGATGCGCCCGGTCAGGGCGAGGAAGGGGTGCTCGAACAGCTCGAGGCGAAACCGGCTGGCGAGGCGCAGATCCGGGTTGTCCAGGGCAATGTCCTGGCCATAGAGCACCCAGCCTTGCGGCGCCCGCCACCAGTCGAGGGCCGCACTCAGGCTGTCCACCGGGATGGGTTCCTTGAAGTGGCGGGCCGGATCCACCTTGCCCTTGCCCAGGGTCAGGCGGGCACGCCCCCCGTTCGGGGTCAGCCAGAAGTCACCGTCCAGCTTTTGCAGGCCGGGCACATCATGCCAGGCCCGGGTCCCGAAGCCGCGCAGTTGCCCCTGCAAAGAGAGCCCCTGCCAGTCCCCGTCGGCTTGCAGGACCAGCTCCTGCAACTGGCCCCTTGGCCGGGTGCGCTTGAGGGTCTCGGTCAGCTCGGGATAGAGGCCGGAGACCAGCTGGCTCAGGTTGGCAATCTGGTCGAGATCGATGGCGGGCACATAGCCCTGGATGCGCGAGCCGATGCGCTCGAGCTGCAGGCGGCTGTGCAGCCAGGTGGCGCCATCGAGCTTGAAGATGACGTCGTGGCTGGCGAGCTGCCACGCCTCGCCGTCCCGGCGCAGCTGGATCTTGCCCCCCTGCAAGTCGAGGCGGTGCGGCTCTCCCTTGATCTCGTCCTTCCAGATCAGGTGGTTGTTGCCAAAGGCCAGCAGGGAGTTGCCGAGCCTGCCCTTCTCGAACTCGCTCCAGAGCTGGAAGTCGAGCTGGCCGCTCACCGGCGGCGCGCCGGCGTGGATCCGGGCCAGCATGGGGCTGATGTCCAGCTCCCGGGCCCCCAGATAGAGCTGGCCCTTGAGGCGGTCGAGCCGCACCTCGGGGGCATCCACATCGATGATGAGGTCCAGGGTGCTCTCCCCCACCCCGTTGATGAGATAGGCCTTGCCGACCCCCTGATGCCGCTTGCCGCGGTTCTGCCAGCGCAACTGGGCGATGTCGAGGGCGCGCACCTCCCCCAGTGCCGTGGTGAGGCTCAGGCGAGTGTCGTGAATGTCGAAGGTGGAGAGCTGGGTCAGCAGGAAGCGCAGCAGGGCCTCCTGCTGGTTCGCGCTCTTCCCGCTGACGGGAGTGGCGGGCTGGGTCATGTCCAGCGCGATGTTGCCGTCGCTCAGGATCAACTGGCCAAACACCGGTCTGAGTTCGTTGAGGGAGCGCCAGAAGTCGAGGTGGGCCCACACCTTGCCAAGGCGCAGGGAGAAACGCCCCGAATCGGGGGCGATGGCCAGTCCTTCCAGCCCGATGGCCGGGCCGCGGGGAGTCCACTCCAGCCCGACGTGATCCACACTCACCTCGAGCTGGCTCTCCCCGAGCAGGGTCCCTATCACGGCCGCCCGGTGCTGGTTGAGCAAAGGGCCGCCCAGTCGTACCACGCTGACCAGAACGGCCAGCAGCACGAAGAAGACTCCGAGGGCCAACCAGCCCCGACTCAGCCAGCGATAGACCAATTACATCATCACCACATCGAACTGTTCCTGCCCACAGAGCGGCTCGGAGACCACCCTGACCTGCTTGCCGATGAAGACTTCCAGCTCCGCCAGACTGTGGGACTCCTCCCCCCGCAGGTAATCGGCCACCGAGGGGGCCGCATAGACGGTGAACTGATCCGCGTCGTAGGCGCGGTTGACCCGGATGATCTCCCGCAGGATCTCGAAGCAGACCGACTCCACCGTCTTGACCCGGCCGCGCCCCTTGCACTCGGGGCACTCGGCGCAGAGCACGTGCTCCAGGCTCTCCCGGGTGCGCTTGCGGGTCATCTCCACCAGCCCGAGCTGGGAGAAACCGTTGACGTTGGTCTTGGCCCTGTCCTTGGCCAGCGCCAGCTCCAGGCTGTGCAGCACCCGACGACGGTGATCCTCGGACTGCATGTCGATGAAGTCGATGATGATGATGCCGCCGAGGTTGCGCAGGCGCAGGTGACGGGCGATGGCGGCGGTGGCCTCGACGTTGGTGTTGAAGATGGTCTCTTCCAGATTGCGATGGCCGACGAAGGCCCCGGTGTTGATGTCCACCGTGGTCATGGCTTCGGTCTGGTCGATGATGAGATAGCCGCCGGATTTGAGCTCCACCTTGCGCTCCAGGGCCCGCTGGATCTCGTTCTCCACGTCATAAAGATCGAAGATGGGCGACTCGCCGGTGTAGTACTCCAGCTTGTTGGCAAGCTCGGGCACGTACTCCTCGGTGAAACGCTTGAGCTGATCGAAGCTCTGGCGCGAGTCGACCCGGATCTTGTCGAGCTCGGCACCGACGAAGTCACGCACCACCCTGAATGCCAGGCTAGGATCCTCGTAGAGGATCTTGCAGGGGGGGTACTTCTGCTTGCGCTCGAGGATCTTGCGCCACAGACGCTTCAAGAAGGCGGCGTCCTGCTCCAGCTCCTGCTCCCCCACCCCTTCGGCGGCGGTGCGGATGATGTAGCCGCCCAGTTCGTCCACATAGCCGGCCACGGTGCGCTTGAGGCGCTCGCGCTCCGCCTCGGATTCGATGCGCTGGGAGACCCCCACGTGGGCACTGCCCGGCATGAAGACCAGATAACGGGATGGCAGGGTGATGTCGGTGGTGAGGCGGGCCCCCTTGGTACCGAGCGGGTCTTTGACCACCTGTACCATGATGTCCTGCCCCTGGCGCACCAGTTCGGCGATGTTGCCGGCCTGGAACTGCTCCTTCTCCTTGATCGCCACGCACTCGGTATGGGGGACGATGTCGGAGGCGTGCAGAAAGGCGGCCTTGTCCATGCCGATGTCGACGAAGGCGGCCTGCATGCCGGGCAGCACGCGGCTGATCTTGCCCTTGTAGATGTTGCCCACGATGCCGCGCTTGGCCTGACGCTCCACATGCACTTCCTGCAGCAGACCGTTCTCGACCAGGGCGACCCGGGTTTCGGAGGGGGTGACGTTTACCAGCAGTTCTACCGACATAAGTTACCTTGCCTTTCTAGTTTTGAATTCTGGCACGACGAACAACGGGTAACTCAGCAGCGCACTGCTGACGAGAGGATTACCGGGTCTGCTCGAGGTGCTGCTTGATCAACAGGTCCGTCTCCAGCAGGGGCAGGCCGACCACGGCACTGTAGCTCCCCTCGAGGCGACTGACGAATTTGCCGGCAATGCCCTGGATAGCATAGGCGCCCGCCTTGTCGCACGGCTCGCCGGTGCGCCAGTAGGCTTCGATCTCGGCCTCGTCCAGCTTGCGAAACGCCACGTTGGTGGTAACCAGCCGCACATCGCACCGCTCCGGGGTGGCCAGGGCCACCGCCGTCATCACCTGGTGTACCCGCCCGGAGAGGGCTTCCAGCATGTCCTTGGCGTCCAGCAGGTCGGAGGGTTTCTCCAGCACCCGCTCCCCCAGCACCACTATGGTGTCGGCCCCCAGCACAGGCAGCGCCGTCGGCGCCGCGGCCACACCGGCCATCGCCTTGTCGCGAGCCAGCCGGCAGACGTAATCCTGGGGCTTCTCACCGTCGTTGCGCAGCTCCGGCACATCCAGCTTGAGGACCTCGAAACGGTAGCCCAGGCGGGTCAGAAGCTCGTGCCGGCGGGGGGAGCCCGAGGCGAGATAGAGTTGCAGTTCGTTGTGCTTGTTCATACTTCACTCAATGAGACGATGCGCAGTTACAATGCGTTGTTTTTATTCACATTCACTTGATATTGAAGCGACGCCGCACCTTGCGCAAGACCATAAAAATCCAGGGCCATATTAACATCGTCGTCAACGTCGACCAAAAGTAGGCGAAGTTGAGGCTGGCCCGGCTGAACAGATGCTCCGCCCAGAACACGGTGATCTTCCCCACCAGGGAGAGCAGACCGATGATCAGCGCCTGCTGCCAGAGGGAGAAGTTGCGGATCTTCTGGAACTGGAATGCCGCCAGGTAGGTGGTGATGGCCATGGCCATGGCCCGCACGCCGAGGGTGCTGCCGAGCAGCACGTCCAGCAGCAGGCCCGCCACCCAGGCGGTGCCGACGTTGGTCCGGTGCGGCAGCGCCAGCGCCCAGTAGATGAGCACCATGGCGAGCCAGTCCGGACGGAAGGGTTCGAATTGAAAGGGAAGCGGCAGGATGGAGAGGCACAGGGCCAGCAGAATCGAACACCAGATCCAGATCCTGCCGCTGGCGGGTTGCAGCATCAGCGCGTCGCCCCCGCCGCCGAGGTTGCCGTGGCCGCCGAGGCGCTCGCCGCAGGCTCAAGGGCATCCTTGTCGTGTACTTCCGGTTTCTTGTCGGTCCACAGCAGCAGCAGGTAGCGCAGACGATCCAGCGCCACCAGGGGCTTGGCCTCGATCTGGGCGAAGGGCTTGCCCTCCACGTAGTCGGAGCGGGTCACGGTCGCCACCGGATAACCTTCCGGGAAGCGGCCGCCCAGGCCCGAGGTGACCAGCAGATCGCCGACCTGGACGTCGGTGTTGCGGGGCAGGTTGCGCAGCTCCAGCTTGTCCAGCTCGCCGCTGCCGGAGGCGATGGCGCGCAAGTCGTTGCGCAGCACCCGCACCGGGATGCCGTGGCTGGAGTCGGTGATGAGCAGGACGCGACTGGTGGTGGAGCCCACGTGGAGCACCTGACCGACCACCCCCTGATCGTTGATCACCGGCTGGCCGTTGTAGACGCCATCCAGCGCCCCCTTGTTGATCAGCACCTGATGGCTGAAGGGGTCGGAATCCACCGACAGCAGCTCTGCCACCATCTTGCGGGACTCCTTGTGTACCGGCGACCCCAGCAGCTCGCGCAGACGCTGGTTCTCGTGCTCCAGCTGATCCATCTTGAGCAGGCGCGAGCGCAGGGTGAACAGTTGCTGCTCCTGCTGCTTGGTCTGCTCGATGAGATCGGCGCGGGTCTGCACCTGGGTCGACATGGTGTCGAGCAGGGTGCCGGGGGCGTTGGCGATGTATTGCAGCGGGCTCACCAGGGAGCTCAGATAAACGCGGACATGGCTGAACACACCGAAGCGGGAATCCGCGACGATGGCAGCGACGGAGATGATGACGGCGAGAAACAACCGTAACTGAAGCGAAGGGCCTCTACCGAAGATGGGTTTCATGAGTCGTCAAAAAAGAGCCGGCGCTCGGCCGGCTTTGGGTCTTATTCGTAGTGGAACAGATCGCCACCGTGCATATCGATCAGCTCCAGCGCCTTGCCACCGCCACGGGCGACACAGGTGAGGGGATCTTCAGCCACGACGACCGGGATGCCGGTCTCTTCCATCAGCAGACGGTCGATGTCCTTGAGCAGGGCACCACCACCGGTCAGCACCATGCCGCGCTCGGAGATGTCGGACGCCAGCTCGGGCGGGGATTGCTCCAGGGCCACCATGACGGCGGAGACGATGCCGGAGAGCGGCTCTTGCAGCGCTTCCAGGATCTCGTTGGAGTTCAGGGTGAAGCTGCGGGGCACACCCTCGGCCAGGTTGCGACCGCGCACTTCGATCTCGCGCACCTCTTCGCCCGGATAGGCGGAGCCGATCTCGTGCTTGATGCGCTCGGCGGTGGCTTCCCCGATCAGGCTGCCGTAGTTGCGACGGACGTAGCTGATGATGGCTTCGTCGAACTTGTCGCCACCGATACGGACGGACTGGGAGTAGACCACGCCGTTCAGGGAGATGATGGCCACTTCGGTGGTACCGCCACCGATGTCCACCACCATGGAACCGGTCGCTTCGGAGACCGGCAAGCCGGCACCGATGGCGGCAGCCATGGGTTCATCGATCAGGTAAACCTCGCGGGCGCCGGCGCCCAGAGCGGATTCCTTGATGGCGCGACGTTCCACCTGGGTGGAGCCGCAGGGTACGCACACCAGCACGCGCGGGCTGGGGCGGAAATAGTTGTTGTCGTGAACCTGTTTGATGAAGTGCTGCAGCATCTTCTCGGTCACGTAGAAATCGGCGATCACGCCGTCTTTCATCGGGCGAATGGCGGAGATGTTACCCGGGGTACGACCCAGCATCTGCTTGGCGGCATGACCGACAGCAGCGACCGATTTGGCGTTCCCGCGCTCTTGGCGAATGGCGACAACTGAGGGTTCGTTAAGGACGATCCCTTGATCTTTTACATAGATCAGGGTGTTGGCAGTTCCCAAGTCGATCGACAGATCGTTGGAAAAGACGCCTCTGAGCTTTTTGAACATGGCTACGGGAAATCCTAAGAATTTGGAGGTGCAGAAAACCGGCTAACTTTACCAATGCCCACCCCAATGGGCAAGCGCTCAAACTGTCGCCAATCAATCAGGCGCGACAAAAATGCGAGTCATCACTCACCCGCTCAGGCCGACAAACACTACGAAACAAGGAGATAAGACGCCACTGTACAGCAATGCGTCTATCTCCCCGTGTCAGCCCGGGTGTCAGGGCATCACTTCGCGGCGATAAATAATGCGATCGTTACCTCGAGTGGAGCCGAAAATGGCCTCCCCCGCCTGAGTAAGTGGATCCGACAGCCAGAGTGGCCGTGACGGCTGTTTCGACAATTCCACCTTGTAGGGGATGCCAACAACTTTATTTGGTACTGGTACTAGCGCAGAGAAATGAAACAGGATCTCACCTTTGTTTGCCGTCGCTACACTGGCTGGCGCAGCCAGACCACTGAGCGTCAAAGTGCTACTGAAAGATTGCGGCGGCATGGTTCCTGGTACCTGACCCGTGACCTCATAAGAACCATTATTGAGACTGATCTTGTGCGTCGGATCCAATGGAACAAAACCTCCTTTGGCAAGAGATAGCTGTGTACAAACATCCGCTTGGTTGATTTTCCACGCCGCTCCTTCGAAATACTGCACCTGCAACGGCAGCATCAGAGGGGCGCTGGCGACCCCTTGTCTGGTGCTGGCCAGCACTCGGCCGTAACGCAGCTCCTGAGTTCCCAGCCGAATGGCGTTACAACCAACCCCTTGACATCCCCCCGCAACGCCGGGGTTCATATCAGCCCCTGTCAGTACCGTTTCCCCCCCGTCTTTGTCATCCATTCGCAGGCCGATATCAAGCAGGGAGAGCGGCTCTTCCGGGGCTGCCCCCCGATCAAATCGGGTATTATCCCGCTGATCCACCGTGGCAACGCCATCGATCCAGCTCAGAGAGGGAGACATGGAGAAGCGTGTTGAACGGTCCACCCCGTCGAGGGCATTGGCCGCGACCATCTGTGCAATTCCCTTGGCGAAGCCCTCTTTATAATTCTGCGTGGTTACTCCCTGATTGTTACGAGCCTTGATAATAAAACCACTTTGGAAGGGCTGGCTCATATAAGTAAAGATGTTACAGGCAGGTGTGATAAAGCCGCCGCTTAAGCTGTAATCCCAGGGCACGAAGCGCCCCACCGGCACACTGGTGGCGGCGGGAATGGTGGAACCGAAGTAGCCTGAGGTCGGCGGTGTCGCCGTCATCTGGAAGACTCCGACCTCGTTGAGCGACTGGGTGACGGCATTGAGGTTGTTGCTGGCCGTGATGGCATGGTCATAACTCAGCTTGCTGACCACCGCCTCGACCCCGGGCTTGGGGGCCACCAGCTGGCTGCCAAGCGCTATCTTGGCCAGTGTGAAGTTGGGGGTCGCCAGATTGCCGCTGCAAAAATCGCTGTCGTTATCGGCCTGCCAGGCCACGGCGCCGATATTCAGCTGGAAGTCATCGCCCGCCTTCTTGAACACCGGACAGCTGACATCCCCTGCCGTGCAGGCCCCTTGGGCAGGGGTGATGCAGAGCCCGACCGGGCGGCTGACGAAGAGATCCGAGCCCGTCATCACCAGACCCGCCGTGTCGCCGCTGCCATCGTGGCGGGCGTTGAGCCGCATCTGGCCCGCATCCGGGTAGCTGACCGTCAGGGTCGCCTCCCCTTTGGCATCGAAGCTCAGGTTGCTGAGGGTGGCCGCCCCCTGCGCGGTGGCGATGGCGCTGCCGTTGACCATCACCCTGCTGCCGAAGGTGTTGGTCGCCGGGCTGACGTAGTCGCTCCAGAAGCTGACGGCTTTGCTCACGTTGGCGAAGCTCGGCACGCACTGCTGGGTCACATTGTCTTTCCTGACCGCCTTGAGCTGCACCTGCTGGGGTCTGTTGGCCAGGGTGTCCAGCACGTCAAAGATGAAGCCGCTGTCGGCGAAGCTCAAGGTACAGGCGGCGGCGCTCAGTGCCCCGCTACCCGCCCGGCACAGGGTTCCATGGAGGAAGCCGGGGGTCGAACTTGAGACCCCGATGGTCACGGCACTGGCCGTATTATTACGCAGCTGGGCCGAGGTCGAGCCCCCGCTGAAGACCACCTGATTGCCACCGACCCAGCCATTGCTGCCAGAGCTGGGAGAGAGGCTCAGGGTAGCGCTGACCTGCTCGGTGACGAGCTGGGAACAACCCGCGTTGGCGCAGGCCTTGATGACCACGGTCTCGGGGTTGCAGGTGAGCGCCTGACCGGAATGGGAGAGTTCGAAGTGATCGAGCTGGCTTCCCCCCGAGCCGCCGCCGCAGGTGATATCGCCAAAATCGACTTTGTCGACCGCATCTTGTACAAACTGGAAGTTGTTGCTGCCGCCCAGATCGACGCTGCCGCCGGCGGCAACTGCCCCCCTCAGCTCCGAATTACCGGTCATCTTGACGTCGCCCGCTACATAGAGGATGCCATTGATACGGACCTGGCCCACCACGTTGAGCAAACCCTTGACATAGATCAGCAGGTTTTCCGGTGCACCACCCACGTTGAGCTGGGCATTGTTCAAGGTGAGTTCGTTGAAATAGAGCCGTGCCGTCACGCCGGTGGTAACCAGCGCAGCGTCATTTCCGAAGCTGCCTCGATTGAAGTCGTGATCGCCAGGCGCAAAGACGTTGCTGTTATTCGGTGCCCCCGTGCAGGTGGTCACCCCCTTCTTCTCCTCGCAGCTGAGATCGCCGAGCGGCGGCTCCAGTATGCCGGGTGGAGGGGTCATGATGACCCCCCCAGAGGGGGGATCGGTAAAGATGTTTTTGCAGGTGGACGATGGGAGCACTGCATCTCCCTTGTTGATCACGCTATTATCCCTGACTTCCAATGCTCTAGACGTGATCCGGCCAGTCAGGGTCGCTTGGTTGCTCAGGGTCACTTTGCCACCCGCATAGAGGTAACCAACAAAAGAGCCGCTCTGCATGGCGAAGTCGCCGTAGCTGACCCAGATCAGGTTCTGCTTGCCCCCCGCATTGAGCGAGAAATTGTTTTGCAAGGTAGGGGTATTCTTGACGAAGATCCGGGTCAACGCCTGATCCACACTCTGCAACTTGATGGTGGTGCTATCGAGGGAAAGCGTCTCGAAAAAGTGATCTCCCGGTCCCAGGGTCAGGGTGCCACCATTGCTCATGGTAAGGCTCTTGACCTGGTAACCGGGCTGGGCGGTCATCGTCAGCTGACAACCACTGCTGGTGACAGTGCGGTAGTCCTTCTGGCTCAACGCCGCGCTGCCGTTGTTGGTACAGGCGAGATCCGTCGTGGAGCCATTGGTGGGGAAAGCATTGTTCCCTGTCATACCAATCGGATTAAACATTAGGTCAGTTTTATCCAATCTCGGCTACAAAGTGACATCACCCGCTCCACATCGGCAATAAAGTGCTTCCAGGCCGATGTGCAGGCATCAAGGATGTCGTCGTAATCCTTGAAGCTGCGATTAGCC
>NZ_JALIHH010000030.1:0-26558 GCF_022869435.1 Aeromonas sp. LsrichE-8G | reverse complement strand
CACTGAAGGGAGAATCGATGAGAAAGAGGAGAAGTGAGTTGACCCAATCTGAACACTCGAGTTAGAAACGGGGTGACGTGAGCGCGTTAAGGATCAGGGTGTTCACGTTGGCCGGAATGGCTGTTCAACTTCGCCGGAATACGCAGGGCTCACTCTTCGTAGACGCTGACCTCGACCGCGTCCATGGAGTAGGAAGCGGTGGCCATCTCGTGGCTGGAGCTGACGGTGTGCATCTTGCCCTTGACCCAGATGGCGTCCCAGAGGTCATCCACCGGCGCCCCCTTGGGGTAGCTCACGTAGATCACCTGGTTGGTGGGCGGGGGCGGCACGTGAATGCAGGCGCCGAAGTAGGGGACCAGCAGGAAGGCGGTGATGGTCTTGGCATCCCCTTCCAGGGGCACCACGAACCCGGGGATCCGCACCTCCTGATTGTCCAGCTTCTTGTTGACGCCCCCCACCGGCTGGGGCACCGAGGAGAAGTCGCCATCATGGCTGACCTGGGGCGGTGGCAGCAGTTTTTCCCCCTCCGGGATGAGGATATCCCAGTCGATGGTCTTGTAATCTGCAGCCATGGCAGGCAGCACCAGCAGGCTGGCCAGCAGCGCCACTATTTTCCACTTCATCATCTGTTCTTCTCTCTTGGTCGGATGCGTCGGGTCAGACGCGAATGCTCATGCCGTCGCTCAGGCTGTAGCGGTAAGCGCGGGCGGCAGGCAGCAGCCCGATCACCATGCCCGCCAGCCAGACCAGGCCCAGCAGTTGCCACTCATAGGCGCTCGGCAGACCCAGGCTCATTTGCAGGCCATAGTGGCTGAGCAGCCAGGGGCTAGCAAGCCCCTGACCGAGATAGAGCGCGGCCACCCCGAGGGCGATGCCCGCCGTGGTGAGCGCCATCGCCTCCAGCGCCAGCAGCAGGAAGAGGTGGGCAGGGCCCGCCCCCAGGGAGCGCAGAATGGCGAGCTCGCGGCGCCGCTCGTTGAGGCCGGCGAGCAGGGTGGTCAGCATGCCGATGAGGCCCGCCACCACCACGAAGCCTGCGATCACCGACAGGGCGGTCTCCGCCACGCTCATCAGCCCCCAGAGCTCCTGCAGGGCGGCTCCCGGCAGGATGGCCATCAGGGGCTCTCTGGGATAGGTGTTGACGCTGCGCTGCAACTGGAACGCCAGGATCCGGTTGCTCAGCCCCACCATGAAGGCGGTGATGGTCTTGGGGGTGAGATCCTGCGCCATCGCCTGTTCCGGGGTCACGTTCTTGCTGTGACGACCGGTGTCCCAGCCCAGGTGGATCGCCTCTATGCCCGCCAGCGGCACATGAATGGTGCGATCGATGGGGGTGCCGGTGGGGGCCAGGATCCCCACCACCTTGAACGGCATGTTGTCGTGCTGGCTGAACGAGGTGTTGCCGGCGCCATGGGCGATGACGATGGATTGATCCAGGTGATAGCCGAGCTTTTCGGCCACCTGGGCACCCAGCACCGCTTCAAACGGTGTTTCGAAGGGGCGACCTTCGCGCAGGACGAGCGCTTGCTGCTTGCCGTACTTCAGGTGGGTGAAGTAGTCCCCGTTGGTGCCGAGCACGCGAAACCCCTTGTGGGAGTCGCCAAGGGAGAGGGGGATGGTCCAGGCGATGCCGGGCCTGGCCTTGATGGCCTGATAGGAGTCCCAGCCCACGTTGTTGGTGGGGTTGCCGATGCGAAACACCGAATAGAGCAGCAGGTTCACCTGGCCGGAGCGGGCGCCGACGATGAGATCGGTGCCCGAGACGGTGTTGGCGAAGCTGTCCCGTGCCTGACTGCGCACCCGCTCCACCCCGAGCAGCAGGGTGACGCTGATGGCGACGGCCAGCAGGGTGAGCCCGGCGGTGAGGCGACGGGCCCAGAGACTTTGCAGGGCGAGTTTCAGCATGAAAGCCTCCGCAGTGAAGGGGAGATGGCCGGACGGGCTGCGAGATGATGGCGTGTGGTCATGCCGCCCTCCGGTTGAGCTGTTGCAGGTTCTCCACCCGGGGGAAGAGGGGCTCCAGATAGGGATCGTGACTGACGAAGACCAGGGTAGATCCCTGCTTGTCGCACTCCTCGAACAGCAGCCGGATGAAGGCGGCCCGGTTGTCGGTGTCCAGGGCCGAGGTGGGCTCGTCGGCGATCACCAGAGGAGGGGTGCCTATCAGGGCGCGGGCGGCGGCAACCCGCTGCTGCTGGCCGATGCTGAGGGCGTGGACGGGGCGATGGAGCGCCTCATCCGGCAGTTGCAGTTCTGCCAGCAGGCGGCGCGCCTCCTGCTCGGGGCTCCCTGTCAGGCGGGCCCGCTTGGCGGGTGAAAAGGTGAGGGCAGCGGTGACGTTGTCCTGCACCGAGAGAAACGGCAGCAGATTGAACTGCTGGAAGATGTACCCCAGATTGGCCGCCCGGAACTGGTCACGGGCGCGGCCGGAAAGCCGGGCCAGGGGCTGGCCCAGCACCTCCAGGGTGCCGTGGTTGGCGGTCTGGATACCGGCCAGCAACCCGAGCAGGGTGGACTTGCCACAACCCGATGGGCCCTTGATGAAGACGCGCTCACCCTCGTGGATGCGAAGGGCGGGCAGATCGAGGACGGCTTCGTGACCCGGCCAGGCAAAGGCCAGATCACGGATCTCAACCACGGCATGTTTCATGGTGTTACCAGCCCAGTTTGTTGGCGGACGGAGTCAGTTCGGCGGCGGTCTGGCCGGTGGGCAGTATGCCCTGCACGCTCAGCTTCTCCAGGCTCGGGTAGAGGCTGAACAGGGTGGCCTCGAGACCGGTGAGCTTGGCCGGGGTAGCGCAGGTGTAGGTGTACATGGCTCCCATGTCCGCATGGCCCGCGTCGTCGTGATGGTGTTCATCGTGAGCGCCATCAGCCTTGTCGTGCTCGTGCTCGTGCTCGTGCTCGTGCTCGTGCTCATGGTCATGGTCATGATCTTCCTTGGCGGCCTGCAGCTCTTGCTGGGTCAGCTTGCAGCCGGCGGCCGGGTCGAAACGGAAGAGGGCGTCGGGCTGCTGGAGGCGGGCCACCGCCTTGGCATACTGCGCTTTCTCCTCATCGGTGTTGGCGGCATGCTCGAAGCCCACCAGATCGGCGGCAGGGGCTTGCAACTCGATCATCAGCTGGTTGCCGTCGAGTACCAGGTTGAGGTGACCGTGACCGTGCTCATGGGCACCGTGGCTGTGACTTTCGTGTTCGTCGTGATTGGCCTGGGCGCCGAAGGCGGCAGCGGCCAGCAACAGGGTGACTGCTTTCATCGTTAATCCTTTTGAATAAATAGAGAAAAGATTGGTTCAAAAAAAGAAACAATGAAGGGGCGGCGGGGCGCGGATACGGCGATGTCCCGTGGTGCCGGTGGCCGCCCTCGGTTGGGGAGTGCCGATATACCGGTCGATGCCAGAGGAGAGGGGAGGGAGAACGGGGGTCGGCGTCAGTGCCAGCTTGCCATCCAGATGCAGGACGCAGAGGGTGCAGGCATGACCGTGATCGGGCAGGGCTGCTTCAAGAGGGTGCTGTGCCAGCGCCGGTTGCATCCACAACCAGCCCAGCAGCAACACCCAGATTGTCAGTGTGGAACGACCCATAGACCCTTGTGGAAAGGGCGCCATCAGCGCCCTTCTCTCTGATTCAGAGATGGGACTGGATGAGCCCCATCACCTTGGTTATCTCGGCGGCATCGAGCTGGCCATCTTTGGCAAACAGCACCTTGCCCTCTTTATCCAGCAGTATGATGGCCGAACTTTCCGGGGTAAGCGCCCAGGCGTTGCGGGCCATCCCCTTGGCATCCAGCACCATGGCGGACCAGGGGAACTCCTTCTTGCTGTCCTCGGCACTGCTCTTCACGAAACCGGACGTGCCCCAGATGGCGTCATTGCTGTTGATGATGGTGACGGTCTGGTACTTGTCGTGGGGCAGCTTGGCCGCCTTGATCGCCTCGATCATGGGGGCATTGAGCTCCTTGGCGCTGGAGCGACCCGCGATGTGCTGGATCAGGAAGACCTTGCCGGTCAGGACCTTGCTCTGCCAGGGCTGATAGCTGATCTCCTTCTCCTTGAGCACCAGCTCCCCCTTGTCGCTGATGTTGACCAGCGGCACCTGGGTTGATTCCTTGATGTTGTGGGCCATGACCAGGGTTGGCAGCAGCGCCAGAGTAAGCACGAGATGTTTCATCCGGATGACACTCCTTTGTGATGTTATAACGATTTTTGGGTCGAGGGAATGGGACCCTGAACATCCTAAACTGATCGGATCTGTTTAAAAAGTGTTAAATAATGCAGGGTGCGACGGTGATCTTGTCAACATGGTCGCCATCCCCCCAATGACGGCGGCAAGGATGGCATGTCATCCATCAAAAGCAAGTGATGGTCAGAAGAGGCTAGTAGAGCGGTTCGCTGATCAAGGGAATCTGGGCCATCGTTATCTGCTGGGCCAGCAGGGGAGAACCGGTGAGCAGCACGTGGCGCTGATTGCCGATCACCAGGGTGTCTCCCTCAAGGCCGCTGTCGGCCGTGATGGCGAGCCAGGCCGGCGAGACGCTGCCGATGCTGATGTTCGGATAGATGATGCTGAGGCTGTACTGGGGCGCCAGCTCCGCCAGCAGACTGGCCATGAGCAGCGCCTTCTCGTCGCTGTCGGCCTTGTTGTCCTGCAGGGCCTGCAAGGGCGGAGCGAAGTGGTCCATCTGCTCGGGCGGGGTGGGGATGCCGCTCAGCCACTCCTGCAGCAGGGTGACGCTGGTGGCGAGATCCTTGGCCGAAAACTGCTGTGCCAGGGGTTTGAGGTCTCCCTTGAACTGATAGAACAGCTGGGAGTAGTTGGGGCGCACACAGGGCAGCTTCTGGTTGGCCGGGTGCACGCAGGGCTGGACCCGCATCTCGTAGAAGGCGTCCTCCTGATATTGCCGGTAGGCCTGCCAGAACTGGGCGGATTCGAGGCTGCTGTCGTGCAGGGTAAAGGCCTGTTCCAGGTTGCGGAACTTGGTGGCCGTCTCCGGGCTGTGCTGGTTGATCTGGTTGATGCTGTTGTAGAGGCGCGGACTGATGTAGGAGTAGAGTGTTTCCAGCGGGAAGTTGAGGGCGGTGTCGAGCTGTGTCATCTCGTGACGGCTGGCTGAAAAGGTGCGCTCATCCGCCGTCAATTGCAGGTGCTTTTGCTGACCATCCGCAGATTGCCACTGCCAGCTCAGGTTGATCTCGTTGGCCTGCGCCATGGTGCCGAAGAGCAGACTGCACAGAAAGCCTTGTGCCAGTTTCATGGTGCGCCTCCGCCTGGGTTGATAATAAACAACTAGGTGAGTGACCGGCATTTGGATTGGTCTGGTAACAGATATATTGGTAATTATCTGATCTGACTTTAAATTTAATTCAGGAAATAAGTCATGGGGAAATCATCATGAAGCTTGTTTCACGGTTTCTGCTGATATTGGTGGCCACGCCGGCGCTGGCGGGGCAGGTCATCGTCAATCAGGGATTGTCCAGCGCGGATACCTTCGCCCTGCGGGATCAGCTGGCCCGGGAGCATGAATGGCAGGAGTGGCTGCGCTTCCAGCAGGCCATCAAGTGGCTGGAGGTGCTGCCGGTCAACTGCGATCTGGTGGGAGGTGCCGGTCAGGAATATCGCTGCGGTGATGACTATTACCGCCCCTATCGGCAAAACGGGCGCGACCTCTATATCCAGGGGGATCCCCCCGGAGCGTCCCCGCAACGACCAATAAAAAAGGCGCCATAAGGCGCCTTTTTTGCGAGGAATACGCTTATTTTGCAGCGTAACGCTCGGCAGAGGTCTTGATTTCGGCTTCGGCAGCGGCCTTGTCGCCCCAACCTTCCACCTTGACCCACTTGCCCGCCTCCAGCTCTTTGTAGCGCTCGAAGAAGTGCTGGATCTGGGCTTTCAGCAGCTCGGGCAGATCGTTCACATCCTGGATGTGATCGTACTGCTTGGTCAGCTTGGAGTGGGGAACGGCCACGATCTTGGCGTCTTCGCCAGATTCGTCGGTCATCTTCAGCACACCGACCGGGCGGCAGCGGATGACGGAGCCGGCCAGCAGCGGGTAAGGAGTCGGAACCAGCACGTCGACCGGATCCCCGTCCAGGGACAGGGTGGCGTTCACGTAACCGTAGTTGCACGGGTAGAACATCGGGGTGGACATGAAACGGTCAACGAAGATGGCGCCGCTGTCCTTGTCGACTTCGTATTTGATCGGGTCGGCGTTCTGCGGGATTTCGATGATGACGTAGATGTCGTCAGGCAGGCTCTTGCCGGCCGGTACCAGGTTCAGGCTCATGACGTTTCCTTTGAGTGTTGGAGTCAAGTTTGCAGGCCGACATTATAGCGATGTCCCGTCAAATGACCATATTTCAAGGGCCGGGTGGCGTGCTGGAGGGTGGCTTTTACCCGCGCTTGCCCGATTTCTGTCGTCTGCGGGCGCGGATGCCTTCGCTCCCCATGGGCGCGGCTTGTGCCACCGGGTCAACAGATCCTAGAATGCGCACTCCCTTTACTGGAAAAGGCAGCGGTATGCACATTCACATTCTCGGGATCTGCGGCACCTTCATGGGTGGTCTGGCGGTGTTGGCAAAACAGCTTGGCTATCGGGTGACCGGCTCCGACGCCAACGTCTATCCCCCCATGAGCACCCAGCTCGAGCAACAGGGCATCGAACTGACCGAAGGCTACGACCCCTCCCAGCTCGATCCGGCGCCGGATCTGGTGGTGATCGGCAATGCCATGAGCCGTGGCAACCCCTGTGTGGAATATGTGCTGGACCGCAATCTGCCCTATATCTCCGGCCCCCAGTGGCTGCTGGAGCACGTGCTGAAAGATCGCTGGGTGCTGGCCGTCGCGGGCACCCATGGCAAGACCACCACCGCCAGCATGCTGGCCTGGGTGCTGGAGTATGCCAAGCTGGAACCCGGTTTCCTCATCGGCGGCGTGCCGGGCAACTTCCCGGTTTCCGCCCGTCTCGGCTCGGCTCCCTTCTTTGTGATTGAAGCGGACGAATATGACTGCGCCTTCTTCGACAAGCGATCCAAGTTTGTCCACTATCACCCGCGCACCCTGGTGATGAACAACCTGGAGTTCGACCACGCGGACATCTTCCCGGATCTCGCCGCCATCCAGCGCCAGTTCCACCACCTGATGCGCACCGTGCCGAGCAACGGCCGGGTGCTCTTCCCCAAAGGTGATGACAACCTTACCGCCGTGCGCGAGATGGGCTGCTGGAGCGAGGTGGAGCTGGTGGGCCAGGACGACGCCAAGTGGAAGGCGGTGAAGCTGGCCGATGACGGCTCCGCCTTCGAGGTGTGGCTGGATGGCGTGAAACAGGGGGAGGTGCACTGGGAGTGCATCGGCGAGCACAACGTCAACAACGGTCTGATGGCCATCGCCGCCGCCCGTCATGCCGGTGTCATGGTGGAGCACGGGATCAACGCCCTCTGCCAGTTCAAGTCCCCCAAGCGGCGCATGGAGCTGAAAGGGGAAGTGGCCGGCATCAGCGTCTACGATGACTTCGCCCACCACCCCACCGCCATCGAGACCACCCTGGGCGGCCTGCGCGCCAAGGTGGGCAAGGCTCGCATCCTGGCGGTGCTGGAGCCCCGCTCCAACACCATGAAGCTCGGGGTTCACAAGGAGGAGCTGGCCGGTTGCTTCGACGGTGCCGACGAAGTGTTCTTCTTCCAGCCCCCCAACATCGGCTGGGATCTGGGGGAGGTGACGGCCCACATGACCCGGCCTGCCCGGGTATTCGAGGCCCTTGACGCCCTGATTGGCGCCCTGGTGGCCGAGAGCCGCCCAGGGGATCATATTCTGATCATGAGCAACGGCGGGTTCGGCGGCATTCACGACAAGCTGATCGCCCGCCTCAAGGAGCAGCAGAGCGCATCATGAACAAGGCCATCACTCTGGCGCTGACCGGTGCCTCCGGCGCCCCCTATGCCCTGCGCCTGCTGGAATGCCTGGTGCAGGCGGACTATCGGGTCTTCCTGCTCGCCTCCTCGGCGGCCAGGGTTGTGCTCAAGACCGAGCAGCAGCAGGATTGGCCGGGCTCTCCCAGGGAGCTGTCGGCGTACCTCTGTCGCCAATATGGTGCCAAAGAGGGTCAGATCGTCGCCTGCGGCAAGGAGGAGTGGTTCTCGCCGGTGGCTTCCGGCTCGGCGGCCCCCAAACAGATGGTGGTCTGCCCCTGCTCCATGGGTACCGTCTCGGCCATTGCCAACGGCACCTCGGACAACCTGCTGGAGCGTGCGGCGGACGTGGTGATCAAGGAGCGGGGCCAGCTGATTCTGGTGCCCCGGGAGAGCCCCTTCTCGGCGATCCATCTGGAGAACATGCTCAAGCTTGCCCGTCTTGGCGTGACCATCATGCCGGCGGCGCCAGGGTTCTACCATGAACCCAAAAGCATCGAAGATCTGGTGGACTTCATGGTCGCCCGCATCCTCGACCACCTGGGTGTCGAGCATGAGTTGACCAGTCGCTGGGGTTATGCAAACCACTGATACGGCGGGGAGCGGACAAAAAAGCGGCGCCGGGCTGTAAAGCCCGGCGCCGCTTTGTCAACATCTGCACGAGTCAGCTGGCCTGGATGGGGGCCGTCACGTACTTGAACAGGAAATCCGTCACCTCTTCCCGGCTCGGACGCTGTGGCTGATTGATCATCTGCATCATCACATAGCCAAAACCGGTCAGGGAGCGGGCCAGATCGTGCGCCGACAGCACGCTCTGAATCTCGCCGTTGTCGATGGCCCGTTGCAGGTGGGGGGCAATGCGCTCCAGCGCCTTGTCCAGCAGCCGGGTGTAGCGAGGCCACACTTCTTCCCGCACCGAGGAGCTCCACTCCAGCCAGATGCTGGCGTGATCGGGCTTGTCATAGGCGGCGTCAACGAACAGCTTCACGTGGCGGTGAATGCTCTCCCTGGCGGAGCCCTGACCGTTGTAGGCCTGTTCGAGGATCTGCTGTACGAAGGCTTCGATTTCTGTCAGCACTTCGTCGACCAGATCTTCACGAGTATTGAAATAGTTAAAAACGGTCGCAACCGAGACCTTTGCCTGTTCGGCTATTTCGGCATGCCCCGCACGGCCGATGCCGCGACGGGAAAATACCTCGACGGCACACTCCATCAATTGATCACGGCGAGCCTCCGGCGAAAGCCGGGTTCGACGTCTTATTTCTGCGCGTGGTTCCATAGTTTTTTCATCTAATAGTTATTGATTATGGTGTTTATAGTATTGTCACCGATAATGCCCGAAGGCTTGCTAACTCTATCAATTAAAATAAGCCGATAAAAGCATCACGTATGCCTGACGCCCACTGGTTGGAGTGGTAGAATCCTCGGTTTTGACGTTAATGAACGGCCAATAACCCTTTGGTCATTATTGGAGTATGTGATGAAACACATTGTCGAGGTGATGATCCCCGAGGCCGAGGTTGCAGCCCGGATCGCCACGCTGGGTGAAGAGATTACCGCCCGTTACCAGGGCTCCGAGGAAGTGGTCATGATAGGCCTGCTGCGCGGCTCCTGCGTCTTCCTGGCGGATCTCTGCCGTCAGTGCCAGTTGCCCATCACCCTGGACTTTATGACTGCCTCCAGCTATGGCTCCGGTATGCACAGCACCCGTGACGTGCGCATCCTCAAGGATCTGGATGACGACATCAAAGGCAAGGACGTGGTGATCGTGGAGGACATCATCGACACCGGTTACACCCTCAACAAGGTGCGCGAGATCCTCTCCCTGCGCGAGCCGAAATCCCTGGCCATCTGCACCCTGCTGGACAAACCGTCCCGCCGCGAGGTTCAGGTGCCGGTGGACTGGCTTGGCTTCTCCATCCCGGACGAGTTCGTGGTGGGCTGTGGCATTGACTACGCCCAGAAGTACCGTAACCTGCCTTTCATCGGCAAGGTGGTACCGCAAGAGTAAGCCGGGTCCGAAGTAGCAAGGCAGGCTGGCCGGCCCGCCATCGACTGTCTTCAGGCGGCGTCACAGCCGCCTTTTCTGTCTCGAGATGGGCTCATCCATCACAGGGGTTGCAATGAACGCATTGGAAATCAGCGGTCTGAAGAAGACCTATCAGGGGGGCGTCGAAGCCCTCAAGGGCATCGATCTCACCGTCAAACAGGGGGATTTCTTCGCCCTGCTCGGTCCCAACGGGGCGGGCAAATCCACCACCATCGGCGTGATCAGCTCACTGGTCAACAAGAGTGCCGGCAAGGTGAAGGTATTCGGTCATGACATCGATACCGATCTGGAGCTGGCCAAGTCCCAGCTCGGCCTGGTGCCCCAGGAGTTCAACTTCAGCCAGTTCGAGAAGGTGAGCCAGATAGTGACTCATCAGGCCGGTTTCTATGGAGTGCCGCGGGCCGAGGCCAAGGTGCGCGCCGAGAAGTACCTGCGCCAGCTCGATCTGTGGGACAAGCGCGACATGGCCGCCCGCACTCTCTCCGGTGGCATGAAGCGCCGGTTGATGATTGCCCGCGCCCTGATGCATGAGCCCAAGCTGCTGATCCTGGATGAGCCGACCGCCGGGGTGGACATCGAGATCCGCCGCTCCATGTGGAGTTTCCTCAAGGATCTCAACGAGCAGGGGGTGACCATCATCCTGACCACCCACTACCTGGAAGAGGCCGAGATGCTGTGCCGCAACATCGGCATCATCGACAAGGGCCGTCTCATCGAGAACACCAGCATGAAGAGCCTGCTCGGCAAGCTGGGTCGCGAGACCTTCCTGCTGGATCTGGTGCCGGGTTCCACCGTACCGGCCCTGCCCGAGTTCAACGGCCGGATGCAGGATGAGAACACCCTGGAAGTGGAGCTGGAGAAGAGCCAGTCCCTCAACAGCCTGTTCGAGCAGCTCTCCGCCCAGGGGGTGAAGGTGCTCAGCATGCGCAACAAGGCGAACCGGCTGGAAGAGCTGTTCGTCAATCTGGTAGAGGAGGGTCGCAAAGCATGAACCCCATGACCTATTACATCGCCTTCAAGAGCATTCTGGCCAAGGAAGTGAGCCGCTTCACCCGGATCTGGATCCAGACCCTGGTGCCGCCCGCCATCACCATGAGCCTTTACTTCGTCATCTTCGGCAACCTCATAGGCTCGCGCATCGGTGACATGGGGGGCTTCAGCTACATGGAGTTCATCGTGCCCGGCCTCATCATGATGTCGGTCATCACCAACTCCTACTCCAACGTCGCCTCCTCCTTCTACAGCGCCAAGTTCCAGCGCAACGTGGAGGAGCTGCTGGTGGCGCCGGTGCCCAACTACATCATCATCGCGGGGTATGTGGGCGGTGGCGTGGCGCGCGGCCTCTGTGTCGGCCTCATCGTCACCCTGGTGTCGCTGTTCTTCGTGCCGCTGCAGATCCATCACCTGTTCAGCGTCTGCGTGACCGTGCTGCTCACCTCCATCCTCTTCTCCCTGGGGGGGCTCATCAACGCGGTGTTCGCGAAGTCGTTCGATGACATCAGCATCATCCCGACCTTCATCCTGACTCCCCTGACCTATCTGGGGGGCGTCTTCTACTCCATCACCCTGCTGCCGCCGTTCTGGCAGGGGGTTTCCCAGGTGAACCCCATCATCTACATGGTGAACGCGTTCCGCTACGGCTTCCTCGGGATCTCCGACGTGCCCCTCGGCACCGCCTATCTCATCATCATCGGCTTCATCCTGGTGCTCTACGGGATGGCCTGGTGGCTCATCTCCCGCGGCACCGGTCTGCGCCACTGAGGCGCACACCTGCCAGCAAGAAAGGCGCCCTCGGGCGCCTTTTTATTTGCACATGTCGGTCTCAGAGGGCCGGGGCGTCGTAGTCCGCGGGCTCGTCGCTGTAGACGCAGACGTTCCACTTGGCCGCGAGGCCATCATCTGCGAGGCAGTAGCGCTCGAAGAAGGCCTTGATACCGGCGCGCTGGCAGTGGGCCTCGAAGCTCGCCATGTCGCGCCAGATCTCGTTGAAGACGATGGGGAAGCTCTCCCCCTCGGCAAAGGGGCTCTGGATATGGCGGGTGACGATGTACTGCAGGCAGCCATCTTCACGCAGGGTGTCGGGTTCGAGCCCTTGCAGGACGCGGAACAGGGCCTGCTCCTGGCCCGGCTTGGGCTGGAACTGGGCGATGCAGTAAACCTTCTTGGACATCGTGGTCTCCTTGCCGTGTCTCAGCCCCGCAGGGCGACGACCCGGTTGTCGATGAGGCGGGCCTTGCCCAGATAGGCGGCCATCAGGATCACCAGGCGCTGGCTCTCGGCGCTGGCGGATTCCAGGGTGTCGGCATCGACGATGTCGATGGCATCCGTCCTGAATCCCGCGTTGTCGAGGCGTTGGCTGGCCTGGGCAACCAGGGAGGGGAGGTGACTGTTCCCCGTTTCAATCTGCTCGGCAATCCAGTTCATGGTGCGCGCGAGCTCGGGGGCGATGGCCCGTTCGGCAGCGGTCAGATAGCCGTTGCGCGAAGAGAGGGCAAGCCCGTCTTCGGCCCGCACGGTCGGCACGCCCACGATCTCGATGGGCATGGCCATGTCGGCCACCATCTTGCGAATGAGCGCGAGCTGCTGGTAATCCTTCTCGCCAAAGCAGGCCACGTTCGGCTGTACCAGATTGAACAGCTTGGTGACCACGGTGCTGACCCCGCGAAAATGCCCCGGACGCAGCGCCCCTTCCAGCAGGCTGGAGATGCCGGGCACCTCGACGAAGGTCTGGCTGGCGAGCCCCTGGGGATACATGATCTCCGGCGTCGGGGTGAAGACCAGGTCGACACCGGCGGCCTCCAGGGCGGCGCAATCCTGCTCCAGGGTGCGGGGGTAGTTGGCGAGATCCTCGGCCTTGTCGAACTGCAAGGGGTTCACAAAGATGCTGACCACCACCTTGTCGCCATGGCGGCGGGCCTCCTCGACCAGGGTGAGATGACCCTGATGCAGATTGCCCATGGTGGGCACGAATGCGATGGCGCGGCCTTCGCGATGCCATTGACCGATCTGCTCGCGCAGCGCGGCGGGATTGTTCACAACCAACATCGTCAGTTCACCTTCAGATGAATCAATAAAAGAGGGGGTCGTCAGGGGGGAGGGCAAGACGGGGGCACAGGCCCCCGCGCTCATGACGACAGAAAGTCAGTTGAAGCAGTGCTCGGGGCCGGGGAAGGTCCCCTCGCTCACCTGCTGCACGTAGAGACGAATGGCGGCACGCATGTCACCGGTCTCGGCCAGGAAGTTCTTGGTGAACTTGGGCACATAACCCGAGGTGATGCCGAAGGCATCGTGCATCACCAGGATCTGGCCGTCGGTGGCAGGGCCGGCACCGATGCCGATCACCGGAATGCGCAGCGCCTTGGTGATGCGCTCTGCCAGAGAGACGGGCACGCACTCGAGCACCAGCAACTGGATGCCGGCCGCTTGCAGCTCCAGTGCCTGGCGGTAGATCTCCTGGGCGTGGAATTCGTCGCGCCCCTGTACCTTGAAGCCGCCAAACACGTGGACGGATTGCGGGGTCAGGCCGAGATGGCCGCACACCGGCACCCCGTTACGGGTCAGGTGGCGGATGGAGTCGCACAGCCAGTCCCCCCCTTCCATCTTCACCATGCGGGCACCGGCCGCCATCAGGCGCGCCGCGTTCTGGTAGGTCTGCTCCGGGGTGGCGTAGCTCATGAACGGCATGTCGGTCACCACCAGGGCATTGGTGGTGCCGCGCACCACGCAGCGGGTGTGATAGACCATCTCGTCCATGCTGACCGCCAGGGTGTCGTCTCCGCCCTGCAATACCATGCCGAGGGAGTCGCCGATGAGCAGCACCTGGGCGCCCTCGTCGTCGAACAGCTTGGCGAAGGTGGCGTCATAGGCGGTGATGGCGGTGATTTTCTGTCCGTCCTGCTTCATCTTCTGCAGGTGGGTAGTGGTGATCTTGCTCATTACGTTGTTCCTACTCTTCTCTACTCGCCTGCTGCACCGGCCAGGATCGCGAGTCCATTGCGCGGGCAGCGGGCAACCAGTTCGGTGAGCGGGGTGCCGCAGGGCAGCACCAGGGAGGGGGCTATCTCGGCAAGGGGCAGCAGGACGAACTCCCGCTCCTTCATGCCATAGTGAGGCACAGTCAGGCGCTCATGCCGGATGACCTCGTCACCGTACAGCAGCAGATCGAGATCCAGGGTCCGGGGGCCCCAGCGCTCATCTTTGCGCACTCGTCCCTGTGCCTGCTCGATGCGCTGCAGCTCGTCCAGCAGCGCCAGAGGGCTGAGGCGGGTAGCAAGGCGCGCCACGGCATTGATGTAGTCCGGCTGATCCGCAGGGCCCATGGGGCGGCTGCCGTAAAGGTGGGAGGTCTGCAGCAGCTCTGACTCGGGCAGGGTCGCCAGCGCGGCGATGGCGCGACGAGCCTGGCCGAGGGGGTCGGCCAGGTTGGAGCCGATGGCGACGAAGACCTCGATCATCGGCGGATCCTTACTCTGCCGACTTCGGCTTGCGGCGACGGGGGCGACGGCGGTTGCGGCCATTGCCGCTGCGCTTCTCGCCATCGTTGCTGCGGGCCTCACCAGCCTGACCGCGCTCACCGCTTGCCGGGCGGCGGGTCGCCTCCCGTTGCAGTTGCGGGCGCACATCCGGGTTGGAGGCCACATAGCGCTCCCACCAGCTCGCCAGCTCGCCGAGGCCGCGCTCGACCCGGTTGCGCAGCAACAGGAAGTCGAAGGCCGCACGGAATTTCGGGTGCTCCATGGCGCGCTCGGGGTGCTTGCCCTGGCGGCGGGTCAGGCGCTGTTGCAGGGCCCAGATGTCGCGCACGTCCGTGGTGAAGCGGCGCGGCACGGCGATGATCCGCACCTGGTTGTCCAGCACCTCGTTGATGGCCAGCATGAAGGCATCGTACCAGGGCAGACCGCTCTCGTTTTCCAGCACCCGGCCGCGGGCCTCAACGGCACCCCACAGCAGGGTGGCGTAGAGGAAGGCGGGAGTGACGCGCTTCTCTTCACGGACCCGGGTATCGGTGTCCATCAGCGCCTGCTCGATGAACTGCTCGTAGGGCGAGTTGCCGTGGGGCGTGAACAGGGCGGCTACCTGGGGGAACAGCGGCTGGAACAGCCCGTATTCCCGCAGCAGCTTGTAGGTGGCCAGACCGTCCCCCGCCAGGAACAGCTTGAGGGTCTCCTCGAACAGGCGGGCGGCCGGGATGTCCTGCAGCAGCGGGGCCAGCTCCCGGATGGGCGCGGCGGTACGCGGGCTGATGGTCATGTCCAGCTTGGCGGCGAAGCGCACGGCGCGCAGCATGCGCACCGGATCTTCCCGGTAACGGGTCTCGGGGTCACCGATGAGCTCCAGCCTGCGCGCGGCCAGATCTTCCAGCCCGCCCTCGAAATCGTGCAGGGTGAAATCCTTGGCGCTGTAGTAGAGGGCGTTGACGGTAAAGTCGCGACGCTCGGCATCCTCTTCGATGGTGCCGTAGACGTTGTCCCGCAGCAGCATGCCTTCATCGGACTGGGCCGACACATGCTTGCTGGTATTGACCTGATGGTGGTGACCCCGGAAGGTGGCCACTTCGATCACGTCACGACCAAAGACGATGTGGGCCAGGCGGAAACGGCGGCCAATCAGGCGGCAGTTGCTGAACAGCGCCTTGATCTGCTCCGGCGTCGCGTCGGTGGCGATGTCGAAATCCTTGGGGGTCTTCCCGAGCAGCAGGTCACGGACGCCGCCGCCGACCAGGTAGGCCTCATAGCCCCCCTTGTTCAGGCGATAGAGCACCTTGAGGGCATTCTCGCTGATCTCTTTGCGCGAAATCGGGTGCTGGTCACGGCTCAAGGTACGGCGCTGTCCGGCGACACGGGCCGGAATGGGGGACTCCACCGACTGCTCGCCGTCTTCCTTGCCGAGCACTTTGCGGCAAAAGTTTGCGATCTGGGAAAAAATGGTACACCTCGTTATGACTTCAAATTGACGGGAGGCCAAAAAAATAGCGGCCTATCATAGCTCAGCCCCAACCAAATGAGAAACGGTGTGGCCTGCTTCCCCTTGATTGGTCCTTTTGGGGCAAGAAATGCAGCCGGGGCTAGCTTTGCCCTTGCGGGATCTTCTGCTGGCGGGGCACCCGGACCAGCTGCCAGTGGGCGATGCCCCAGCCGATGATCTCGTCGATCCGGCTCGCCATCAGCTCGGGCGGCGGGCACTGACCGAGAAAGTGCAGCGCCTGCCACAGGGCCGGTCGTGCCTCGTCCGGCGACAGCGCCGGCGCATGGTTCTGCTTGGAGAGCTTGTTGCCATCCGCTTGCACCGCCAGCGGCAAGTGCACCCAGGCGGGCACCTCTGCCCCCAGGGTCTGGTAGAGGGCAATCTGGCGCACAGTGGGCTTCAGCAGATCGGCGCCGCGGACGATCTCGGTGATGCCGCTGTCCATGTCATCCACCACCACCGCCAGGTTGTAGGCATAGAGCCCGTCCCGGCGGCGCACGATGAAGTCCTCCTCCGCCAGCGCCGCGGGGACGGTGATCTCTCCCTGCAGCGCATCCTCGAACCGATAGACCGGGTGGTGCTGGCGCAAACGGGCGGCACACCCCTCGGCGGTCAGCCCCAGGGTGCGGCAATGACCGTTGTAGAACCCCCCTGCGGCCATGATTTCGCGTCGGGTACAGCGGCACCAGTAGAGATCCCCGGCCCGATAGAGCTGATCGATGATCTCGTCATAGCGGCCATGGCGCGCGCTCTGGAACATCACCTCCCCATCCCAGCCAAGACCGTGTGCCTCCAGGGTGGTGAGGATAAGGTCAGCCGCTCCCGGCATCTCCCGCGGGGGATCGATGTCTTCGATGCGCACCAGCCAGCGTCCCTGCTGCGCCCTGGCCTGCAAGAAGCTGCCAAGGGCGGCGACCAGGGATCCGAAGTGGAGCGGACCGGACGGTGAGGGGGCGAAGCGGCCCACATAGGGGCGTCGGGAGGGGGCGGATGTCATGACCATGGCAATTCGGGTAGGCGTTGCATTGAGGCTGCATTCTGGGACGGCCCGACCAAAAGCTCAATAAAAAAGGGAGCCTGGGCTCCCTTTTCGTTCCTGTGGATGGGCGGCATCAGCCAGCCATCTGTTTTTCCTTGATCTCGGCCAGCGTCTTGCAGTCCACGCAGAGGTCTGCGGTCGGACGGGCTTCCAGACGGCGGATGCCGATCTCGATGCCGCAATGCTCGCAGTAACCGAAGTCATCTTCTTCGAGCAGCAGCAAGGTTTTCTCGATCTTCTTGATCAGCTTGCGTTCACGGTCGCGGGTGCGCAGTTCGAGAGCAAACTCTTCTTCTTGCGCGGCGCGATCCACGGGATCCGGGAAGTTGGCAGCCTCATCCTTCATGTGGTCGACGGTGCGGTCAACTTCCTGCATCAGTTGGTTGCGCCAGGCTCCCAGGATCTTGCGAAAATGTACCTTCTGTTGGTCATTCATGTACTCCTCACCGGCTTTCATCTGGTAAGGCTCTACACCCGCAATGGCCAGGGGGCCCAGAGATTTCCTGTTTTCGCCTGTTGGCATGCCCTGTCTCCTAATTCAGCACGCTACCCGTGCCATCCATAAATTGAGGGCGACATCTATAGCAGAAGGGTCAACGGGAGGCAAACAAGCCTTATCAATAATGTTACCCACTTCTGCATTTATTCTCTGCCCTCGGGTAGCATATGGTCAGATTCAAATGGGATAAAATCCTGAGCCACCATGCCCTGCACCCCAACATGGGGGCGATAGCATAAAATTTCAACCCCTGCCGCCATCGCCTGTTCAACAAGCTGACTATAGTGCGGATCGATATGGGCTGCAGGGCGCATTCTCGCGATGCCGGAGTGCAATACCATGAACAGCAGCACGGCCCGGTGCCCTGCCGCCTTCATGGCCATCAATTCACGCAAGTGCTTGGCGCCACGGGTGGTGACCGCATCGGGGAAGTACCCCATGCCGGGTTGCTCCCGCTCGTCGAGCAGGGTGACGGATTTCACCTCGATGTAACAATCCGGTCTGTGGTCATCTTCCAGCAGCAGGTCGATGCGGCTGTTCTCTTCCCCGTATTTCACTTCGGTGCGCAGCCTGGCATAACCTGCCAGGGGGGAGAGAGCGCCCTGTTCGATGAGCTCCCGGGCGATCTGGTTGGCACGGGCCGTGTTGACGCAGATGAAGTGACCCGCCGGGCTCTCGGCGATTTCCCAACTGTTTGGCAGCTTGCGCTTGGGGTTGTCGGATGTGGAGTACCAGACCCGGGTGCCCGGCAGGGCGCAGCCGGTCATGGCACCGGTATTGGCGCAGTGGATGGTGATCACCTCGCCGTTGTCGAGCGCGACATCCGTCAGGAAGCGCTTGTAGCGTGAGATCAGCTGCCCGGACTGCAGGGGGGGATCGAAGATCATGGGGTGAGCTCCTCGCGGTGCGGGTTTTTGACGCGGGCCCGCAGGGGCCAGCAGGCGAGCGGTTCGTAGTGGACGCCGTCCGGCGTGCTGACGGATTGATAGAGGCAGAAGCGATCGGCCCTGAGCAGAAAATCCGGCGCAGGCAGCTCGCCGGGGGCCTCGCCCGCCTTGCGCGACAGGGTGACGTGGGGGCGATAGCCCTGCTCGCCGTTGCCCAGCCCGAGTTTTTCACCGTGGCGGCGCAGTGCCCTCGCGAGCACAGTCAGCTCGTTCGGCCACTCACCGGGCCCCACCCAGGCGGCTTTGGCGCGCTGAAACCAGCCGGTCTGATCCAGATGGACGCTGAAAGGGGGGCAGTGCTGTCGCTCGGCGGCCGCGATCAGGCGAGCCTGGGTCGTTTCGTCGGCCTCCCCGAGAAAGGCCAGGGTCAGGTGCAGGTTGCTCTCGGGCACCGGCTGGCCGGGCCAGGGGCGCTGGTCTCGCCAGGTCGCAAGCTCGGGGGCAAGCTCTGGCAGGGGCAGGGCAAAGAAGAGTTTGGGCATGCGGCGTGTTGGTCCTCGTGATGGGCATCGGATAAGGGCCATTCTATGGCAGCCGCTCCCGGGATGTCTTGCCGTGTTGCACCTGACGCTTCCTGCCCCTGCCCGGCAGGGGCGCTTACGATGGCCGGGAGGCTGTGGCAGAATGGACCCCTTTTCAGAAGTGTCACAGAAGGTGCCCATCGCTTTGTCTTCCCTCCCCATCGTCCCGGTGTTGCCTGAACTCTTTGCAGCCCTCGACAACCATGCCAGCGTGATCCTGCAGGCGCCCCCCGGCGCGGGCAAATCGACCCTGCTGCCGCTGGAGCTGGTGCGCCAGCATCGGCTGCCCGGTCGCATCATCATGCTGGAACCGAGACGTCTCGCGGCGCGCAATATCGCCGGCTTTCTGGCGCGCCAGCTCGGGGAGAAGGTGGGCGAGCGCATCGGTCTGCGGGTGCGTGGCGAGAGCCGCACCAGTTCTGCCACCCGGCTCGAGATCGTGACCGAGGGGGTGCTGACCCGGATGCTGCAGAAGGATCCTGAGCTCACCGGTGTGTCGCTCGTCATCTTTGACGAGTTCCACGAGCGCAGCCTGCACGCCGATACCGCGCTGGCCTTCGCCATCGAAAGCCAGCAGGGGTTGCGCGATGATCTCAAGCTGCTGGTGATGTCCGCCACCCTGGATGGCATGGCCCTGGAGCGCCTGCTGCCAGGTGCCCCCGTGGTGCGCTCCGAGGGGCGCGGCTTTCCCATCGAGTACCACTATCGCCCCGCCAATCGCCAGCAGTGGTTGGAGCCTCAGGTCGGCGCCGTGGTGCTGGAGGCGCTCGCCAGTCAGGCTGGCAGTGCCCTGGTGTTTCTGCCGGGACAGGGGGAGATAGAGCGGCTGGCACAGTGGCTGGAAGGGCGGTTGCCAGGGGATGTGACCCTGGCTCCCCTTTATGGCCGTCTTGACCTCGCGGCCCAGCAAGCGGCCATCGAGCCTGCGCCTGCGGGTCGTCGCAAGCTGGTGCTCACCACCAACGTGGCGGAGACATCCCTCACCATCGAGGGGATCTCCGTGGTCATCGACAGCGGGCTGGAGCGGCGCGCCACCTTCGATATCAAGAGCGGCGTCACCCGGCTGGAGACCCGGCCCATCGCCAAAGCCTCCGCCACCCAGCGGGCGGGGCGGGCAGGGCGGCTTGGCCCCGGCGTCTGCTACCGGCTCTGGAGCAGCGAGGTGCAGGAGCGCCTCGCCGAGCAGAGTCCCCCCGACATCCTGACGCAAGAGCTCACCGGCCTGCTGATGGACGCCGCCCAGTGGGGGGCCCGGGTGGAGGCGCTGCCCCTGCTGGACATGCCGCCCCCTGCCGCCGTGGCCAGCGCCCGGCGGTTGCTGGTGGCCCTGGGCGCCATGGCCCCGGAGGGTGAGCAACAACTTACCCCGGCAGGCCGTGCCATGGCGGCCTTCGGCACCCATCCCCGCCTCGCCCGCATGTTGCTGCGGTCCCGGGAGCTGGAATCCGAGGGTCTGACAGGGATTGTCGCCGATGCGGCTTTCCTGGTGGCGCTGCTGGAAGAAGATCTGCGAGGATCGGAGCGCTTGTCCGTGTTGTTCCACCGCCGTCAGGGCGCCCTGCGCCAGGGAGCGGCCCGCTGGTTCGAGCGGCTCGGTGTACGGGCAAGCAGCCCGCAGGGTCAATGGCTGGGGTTGCTGTGCGCCCTCGCCTGGCCCGATCGCATCGGCAAGCTGCGCAGTGGCAGCCGCTATCAGCTCAGTGGCGGGGTGAGCTGCGATCTGGTAGAAGGGCATCCCTGCCAGGGGCAGGGGGCCATCGTGGCCGTCGAAATGGGTCAGAACGAGCGCGGCAGCCGCATTTTCATCGCCGAGCCGGTGGCGCTGGATGAACTGGTGCGCCAGCTGCCCGAGCTGGTCGGCGAGCGCCAGTGGTTCGACTGGGACGATCGGGAGGAACGGGTGCGTGCGGAGCGCCAGCAGGTGCTCGGCGAGCTGGTGCTCGGCCAGCGGCCGCTGACGGATCTCTCCGATGAACAGAAGGGGCGCTGCCTGCTGCAGGGCATCCGGCGCAAGGGGCTGCACGTGCTGCCCTGGGACGAGAGCAGCGAGGGGCTGCTGGCCCGCTTGCGCTGCGCCCGCGACTGGCTGCCCGGCGAAGCCTGGCCCGCCATGGATGAGGAGAGCCTGCTGGCCGACCTCGAGCAGTGGCTGCTGCCGGCGGTGAGCGGCATGACCCGGCTGGAGCAGTTGAAGCGGCTCGACATGAGCGACATCCTGCGCCAGTCTCTGCCCTGGCCCCTGCCAAGGCGGCTGGACGAGGCGCTGCCGAGCCACTTCACCGCACCGACCGGCAGCCGGGTGCGGATCCGCTATCAGCCGGGTCAGGCGCCAGCGATCCCGGTGCGCATCCAGGAGATGTTCGGGCTGGGCGCCACCCCATGCGTGGCCGATGGCCGGGTGCCCCTGGTGGTGGAGCTGCTCTCCCCGGCCCAGCGCCCCTTGCAGATCACCGCGGATCTCGCCGCCTTCTGGGCGGGATCCTATGAGCAGGTGAAAAAAGAGATGAAGGGGCGCTACCCCCGTCACTACTGGCCGGACAACCCGCTGGAGGCGATGCCGACCCGGGTGACCAAGAAGAAGATGGGATTGCAGGAGTAGCCGACGGGACAGTGATCGGTCGGTACGATCAGAACAAGATGGCGGTGGCACAGTCCCCCTCCACAACAGGCATCGCAGGCCGCTCGCATCAGCGGGATGGCGAGGAGAACGACAAGAGGATTTATGGCAACCCAACGACGCAAGCGCACGCCCAAGAAGGCGGCGCCCAAACGCACCATCTGGCGCACCCTGTTCTGGCTGGGCTTCAAGCTCTCTCTGGTGGTGGCGGCCTTCATGGTGGTGTTTGGCATCTATCTCGACACCAAGGTGCGCGAGCGCTTCGACGGCGAGAAGTGGCAGTTGCCGGTGATGGTCTACAGCCGCCCGCTGGAGCTCTATCCCAGCCAGCGGCTCTCCCAGACCCAGATGCTGCGCGAGCTCAACATGCTGAGCTACAAGCAGGTGCGTCAGCCCCATACCCCGGGTGAGTACGCGGTGAGCGGCAATCGCATCGAGCTGGTGCGCCGGCCGTTCGAGTTCCACGACGGTGCCGACGGTGCCCGTGGCCTGCGCCTCACCTTCAACGGGGCGCGCCTCGAGGGGATCCAGTCCCTGGAGAACCAGCGCCAGCTCGGCTATGCCCAGATGGACCCGGTGCTGCTCGATCGCCTCAACACCGAGGATCGGGAAGACCGCCTGCTGGTGCGCCTTTCCGAGGTGCCGGACAGCCTGCTGGTGACGCTGCTCACCACGGAAGACAGGGACTTCTACCAGCACGGCGGCGTTTCGCCGGTGGCCATCATGCGCGCCATGGCAGCCAACCTGCTGGCGGGGCGCACCGTGCAGGGGGGCAGTACGCTCACCCAGCAGCTCGCCAAGAACTTCTTCCTGACCCGTGAGCGCAGCCTGTGGCGCAAACTGCAGGAAGCCTACATGGCGGTGCTCATCGACTACCGCTACAGCAAGGACGAGATCCTGGAGGCCTACCTCAACGAGGTCTATCTGGGGCAGAACTTCTCCCAGGGGGTCTACGGCTTCGGGCTCGCCTCCTACTTCTACTTCGGTATTCCGGTCAACGAGCTGGACATCGATCAGGTGGCCCTGCTGGTGGGCATGGTGAAGGGCCCTTCCTATTACGATCCCTGGCGCTTCCCGGACCGGGCCAAGGCGCGCCGGGATCTGGTGCTGAAACTGCTGGCGGATCACGGCAGCCTGACCCAGGCCGAGTATGACCTGGCCAGCAAGCAGCCCCTTGGCATCATCGCCCGCGGCCAGATGAGCTATGGCCGTACCCCGGCCTTCATGGGGCTGCTCAAGCGGGAGATCCAGAACCGCTTCGGCCCGGATCTGCTCAAGCAGTCCGGCCTCAAGATCTTCACCAGTCTGGATCCCATCGCCCAGCACGCCGCCGAGCAGGCGGTGGAGTCGGGTCTGGCCACCATCGAGAAGCAGCGTGGCAAGAAGAAGCTGGAGGCGGCCATGGTGGTCTCCGATTGGCACAAGGGCGAGGTGGTCGCCATGGTGGGGGGACGGGATCCCCGCTACGCCGGCTTCAACCGGGCGCTGGATGCCCGCCGTCAGATTGGCTCCCTGGTCAAACCGGCGGTCTACCTGACCGGCCTCTCCAACGGCCTGACCCTTGGCACGCCGCTTAAAGATCAGCCGATCCGGATTCGCGGCCAGGATGGCCAGATCTGGACGCCGCAGAACTACGACCGCAAGTTCCGCCAGAGCGTGCCCCTGATGGAGGCGCTCGCCAGCTCCCTCAACGTGCCGACCGTCAACCTCGGGATGCAGATAGGCCTGGACAAGGTGGTGGACACCCTGCACAAGCTGGGGGTGCAGCAGGAGATCCAGCCCTATCCGTCCCTGGTGCTGGGGGCGGTGGCGCTCTCGCCCATGGAGGTGAACCAGATGTACCTGCCCATTGCCAACCAGGGGTTGACCCAGCCCCTGTCGGCCATCCGGGCCGTGGTGAATGGCGAGGGACGCCAGCTCTACCAGCATGACGAAGCGGCCAAGCGAGTGACGGATCCCCAGGCAAGCTGGCTGACCCTGTTCGCCATGACCAAGACGGTGAGCCAGGGGACGGCCCGGGCGCTCGGTGCCAAGTTCCCCGGGGCCACCATGGCCGCCAAGACCGGTACCACCAACGAGCTGCGTGACTCCTGGTTTGCCGGGATGGACAACAACGAGCTGGTGAGCGTCTGGGTCGGCCGTGACGACAACACACCGGCCGGGCTGACCGGTGCCAGTGGCGCCTTGCAGCTGTTCAGCGGCTACATGAGCCAGCGAGGGGTCAACAGCCTGGGGCTGAAGATGCCCGAAGGGGTGAGCTGGGCCAACTTCTCCCGCTCGAGCGGTGCCCGGGTGGCCAGCGATTGTCCCGGCAGTCTCCAGGTGCCGGCCAAGCTGGCCGGTCTGGCCGAGCCCATGAGCTGTGCCAGCCCGGTCTCGGACCCGGCGAATGCCCTGGACAACTGGTTCAACGGTTTCTTCAACTGACGAAGACGGGCAGCGCAGGCTGCCCGTTTTGCAAGGATTGCCATGACCCATCCCCTGTTTGAGGCCATCCATCACGTGGCCATCATCGCCAGCGACTATCCGCGCTCGCGCCACTTCTATCACCAGGTGCTGGGGTTGCCCATCATTGCCGAGACCCTGCGGGCCGAGCGTCAGTCGTGGAAGCTGGATCTGGCGCTGCCGGACGGCAGCCAGCTGGAGCTGTTCAGCTTCCCGGCGCCGCCACCGCGCCCCTCCCGGCCGGAGGCGTGCGGGTTGCGCCACCTGGCGTTTCGGGTGGCGGATCTCGACCGGGTCATCGCCCACCTGGAGCAGCACGGGGTGGAAGTGGAGCCGGTGCGGGTGGACGAGCTGACCGGCAAGCGCTTTACCTTCTTCGCCGACCCCGACGGCCTGCCGCTGGAGCTGTACGAGGCAGCGCGTTAGGCTGCCTGTTGCAATCTGGGTGATCGGTTTGACCATGAAAAGGCCGCCCTGGGAACAGGGCGGCTTTTTTCATGGGGTTGGAGAGGGGATCATGCTGTGGTCAGCAGGGCGACCGCGACGGCCATCACCAGCATGCCGACCCAGCCGATGGGCTTGAGCCGCTCGCCAAACAGCAGCAAGCCGCCGAGAGCGGTGCCCAGAATGCCGATGGCACCCCAGGTGGCATAGGCCACGGCCAGATCGATCTTGCCGGTACTGACCGCCTCGCTGAGCAGAGTGAAGGCACAGAGCACCAGCAGAATGCCGAGGACGCCCCACCCCTTGTCGCGAAAACCGACGGAGCGGTTGATTGCCATGTTGGCGCCGATATCCAGCAGGGCGGCGCTCAGTACGATGATCAACGGGTGCATGGGGCTTCCCTCCTCTGGCGGGTGGGGGCTGGTGCATCATGGGTCTCGCCCAGGGTCACCATGACAATCCCCACTATGGCCAGCGCCAGTCCGATCCACTCCTGGATGCTCAGCTCGTAGCCGAGGAACAGGACGGAGACGGCGGTGATGAGGGCGATCCCCAACCCTTCCCACAGCGCAAACGCGATACCAATGGAGATTGTCCTGGCGGCCTTGGCGAGCAGCAGGTAGGAGAGGGTGATGAGGAGCCACATCGGCAGATAGTGGATCCAGCCGCTCGCGCTCTCTGGGATCAGGGCCATGGAGGAGGTGCCGGCGACCTCGGTCAGGATGGCCCCTGTCAGAAAGAGGCGGGCCAAAAGCAGGGGACGGGATGACATGCAGTTTCCTTCTGTTGCTGCGACGAAGAGAGGATAACGGCACCCGAAACGGGCAAGGTTATCGCTGAGCGTCGAGAAAGCTGTCGCTGCTTGTTTGCCTTGGGGGCGGGCCAGGGGATAAGGTGGTGATGGAATAATCTGCCGCCAGTTTGAAGCCATGAAGCTAAATCAGATACAACTCTTTGTAGAAACAGCAGACAGTGGTTCGATAGCCAATGCCGCCAGACGACTTGGCAAGAGTCGCAGCGCCGTGAGCTCGGCGATAGCAACCCTGGAAGTGGAGCTTGGCGTCGAACTTTTCGAACGAGGGGCGAATCAGAGCCGACTGACCGAAATCGGCGAGCAAGTGCTGGACGACTGCAAGCGGCTGCTGCAGGCCGCCAACAGCCTGAAGCTCAAGTGCGAGCACCATGCCTCCGGTGCCGAGGTGGCGCTGCGGGTAGCCCGGGACGACGCCATTCCCGAGGTGGTATGGCGCGAGATGCTGGGGGCGCTGCGTCGCCAGTTTCCGGGCACCAGCATCTCCCTGGTGCTGGCCTCACCGCCGGAGCTGCCGGCCCTGGTGGAAGAGGGGTTCGTGGATGCCGCCTTCGGCCTCATCACCGAGGAACAGGAGCGCAGCGGTCTTTGCATCGACGTGCTCAACCCGATCCGCACCCTGATGGTGGTCGCGCCAAGCCACCCGCTGGCTGGGCTGAAGCGGGTGTTGCAGCAGGATCTGACCGATCACACCCAGGTCACTCTCTCTTATGTGGACGCGTTTTCGGTCAAGAGCCTGCTGCCCATCGGAGGGCAGCATATCGGGTTGTCGAGTTTCGAGCTGATGCGGGATGCGGTGCTGGATGGTCAGGGCGAGATCGTGAACATTTTGTTAAAAATTAAAAATAGTTTTTTGCCTACAAAACAAATACTTATAGGCCTGTGATATGCAGTTAACTTTATAGTCAGGATCGCCTTCACACTTTTTAATCGTCACTGCACGTCATTTCAGCTCAAAAAATGCGCATGAAATCCAAAAAATGATAATTTCCATGATTTCCATAGTTAACAATTTGCTCACATCCTCACCCTGAAATTTGACCTGGTGATCCGGCTGTGATCTCATGCTCCTTTTCAGGAGTGCTCTCATGTCTATTGATGCCGTTTTCGCTCAGTTCTTCGACAATATTCACGACCCTCGCCAGCATGCCAAGATTTATTATCCCTTCTGCGATGTCCTGTTTCTCACCGTCTGTGCCGTGATCGGCGGGGCTGAGGGCTGGGAAGATATTGAGGATTTCGGCGAGGTTCATCTTCCCTGGTTTCAATCCAAGGGACTGTTTAAAAACGGCATTCCTGTCCATGACACCATTGCCA
>NZ_JALIHH010000254.1:0-762 GCF_022869435.1 Aeromonas sp. LsrichE-8G | reverse complement strand
GGCGACCAAACCAAGGTGATCGAGGTTACGGATCGAGATAGCGGGTGCGGCCATGATGATCTACCTGCAAAAGAGAGTAATAGATCAGAACGGCCGATCGCCGTCAAGCACTGAAAATAGCAAAATCAGGTGCGGAATGACGGTTCTGTCTGCGTTGGCGGGCTTGCGGTATGTAAAAAGAGCACAATGGAACAGGGTGGTCATGGCCAGATCATGATGAATGACGAGAAAACGTTTTTAATTAAACATGTCGTGGTGATGATGAGTCATCGGAGGATGCCATATGGGATATGGCCGTTATGAAATATATATACGAATGAGGAATAAAATTAACGAAAGAGCATAACTTATTGTTTTTGATTTATTTTTAAACTTCCCCAATGAAGATTAATAATCATGTGCCTTGGCAATTAATTTAAAAACGTTTGTATTATTTCGCATGCATATTTTTACCGCGGATTGTGATGACTCTCTGATTTTTAAATATGCAGTTCTTTATGATGGCGCCGGTCAAAAATAACAATTCAATCTCAGAGATCCCCTCATTTTTAGAGACTCAAATAATTCCAAGTGTGCGGGTATATAAGCGGTGTTGCTTCAGGTAGTAGATAAATTTACCTGATTACCCATGATTAGCAGTCACCACGAGCTATACTGATCTTACGTACAGTTACTGAGGTGCGAGATCATGGCCAAAAGCAAAGTCCAATTCCAGAAAGGCTACAGCCTGTTTGATTTTTTCAAGGACTATGGCACTGAAGC
>NZ_JALIHH010000253.1:0-417 GCF_022869435.1 Aeromonas sp. LsrichE-8G | reverse complement strand
CATGATCAGCCTCTCCGTCACACTCTTTCAGTTCCGCACCAAAATCTCTGCAAACCTCTGCCGCACACTGACCGAAGGAAGCGTGATGCAGATCCCCCAATATCGGCTTTCGATACTTGGTGATAAACACCAAATGTACGTGCAAAACGTAGGTCGCATGGCGTGATTTATTAATTTTAGTGAATTGCATTCTGTCACTCAATCGGGCTTAATAGATATGGCAATAATGCTACACACTGAGCGCTAAATGCAAATTCTGAAAGCCTACAAATTCCGACTCGAACCGACAGCCCAACAAGCGCAACGCCTGCGCCAGTTGGGCGGTTGTGCTCGTTATGTCTGGAATCACGGGCTGGCAGAAACCAAACGCATTCTGGATGCTGGCGAAAAACTGCCTTCTGCCTTTGAGCTGAACAG
>NZ_JALIHH010000029.1:0-28622 GCF_022869435.1 Aeromonas sp. LsrichE-8G | reverse complement strand
GCGCTTTGGTGGCATCCATGAATATCGACTGGGAGAAGCTCCGCCACAAGTAACGGAGCTAACAGGAGACCAGCAGATCATTTTGGAGGTATTGGGTGAGCGCTATCGGCAAATTTATTCCTAAATCAGGTGCGGAATGTCGGATTTATCCTTGATCGCGATAGATGAAGAAGCGCTTACCGAGCAAGATGTGACGGATCTCTTTTATAGCTACCATACACTTCGCCAACACAATCCCAAGTTCTTGACCGTATTGGCGCAAGGGCTGCAGCAATCAGGGCTGGCCAGCGATATTACACTTTATGCGCTATTAAAGACGGGCAATGATTAATGCAGGTGGAATATTGATTATCTCTATTATGGTTGAACCAGTACTCCATTTATCTATGACGGACAGATGTGATTCTGAAAGTGTTAATCAATGGCACTGTTATTGATTGCTTGGAAATTGATCAGATTGAGAGGTTGCTGTCGATAGTTGTATGGCCTCGCATATCTGCTCCACCGCGTTGAGGGCGCGGGGGGTGAAACGGTGCAGTTCATCGGCGTTGATGAGGGCGAGCCGTTGGTGTTTGACGGCGTCCAGCATGGGCCACTGCCGCCAGTGATCCAGCACGGAAGGATCCCGGCCGCCAGCCAGGATGAGCCCGGGATTGGCCTTGATCACCTGCTCCAGCCCGACCTGGGGGTAGGCTGCTCCCGTCGTCGCCATGATGTTGCGTCCGCCGCAGAGGGTGATGGCCTGCCCCGGCCAGGTCGAATTATTGACGCTGGTGAGCGGCGGGTACCAGAGCTGATAGAAGACAGACAGGGGCTTGGGCTCGCCGTAGCGCGCAGCCAGGGCGTCGATCCGGGTCAGATAGGCGCGGGCTTGCTCGTCGGCCCTGGACGTGAGCCCGAGAAGGTGCCCCAGGCTGCGCATCTCGGTAGCCAGGGAGGCAAAGTCGGTGGGCTCCGAGTAGAAGACGGGAATTCCGAGGCGCTCGACCGGGCCCAGCATGCGGGCCTGGGCGGAGCGCCAGGCCACTACCAGATCCGGCTTCTGGGCCAGCAGCGCCTCGAGGTTGATGCTGCGATAGTTGGCCACCCTGGGGAGGTTGGCCACGTCGACGGGGTAATCGGAGGCATCGTCGGTGGCGACCACGCGATCCCCGGCGCCGATATCGAACAGCAGTTCCGTCAGATGGGGAGTGAGGCTCACGATGCGCTGCGGCGGGGTGGCCATGGCGCACAGTGAGGTGCCCAGCAGGCAGACAAACAGGCCCAGGGCACGAAGGGAAACGCGATCAGCCATGATTGAGCTCCATCCATGTCAGGAGTAGCGAGAGCCCGAGCCAGCCCCAGCCGGTCAGTTGCAGACGCTGCAGCAGGCGCAGGGGCAGGTTGGCATCGGGTTCGCTCCCCTCATCAAATACCGGAAAGCGCACCAGCTGGCCCTGATAGTAGCGGGGGCCGCCGAGTCGGCTGCCTGTCGCCCGGGCCAGCAGCGCGAGCAGGACCCCCATGGCGGGATGGGGCCAATGCAACGCAGGTCGCACTCTGTTGCCCAGCCCGCGCACCTGGGTCAGGCACAGGGGGAGCGCCAGCAGCAGGATGGCAGGGGCGCAGAAACCCTGATAGAGCGCCGCAGCAGGGCGGCCGAAGTGGACGAACGCGTTCTGCTTGGGGTTCCACGCCAGATGGGTCAACTGGGCGAGCCGCACCAGCAGGGCACCCTGTACCCCGGCCAGGGCGAAGCCCAGCAGGGGGGCGGCCCACTGGCCGACGAGGCGCAGTACGCAGGTCTCGCTCACCGCCTTGTTCAACCCCATCACCGAGAGCTTGCCGGTTTCCCGCTTGAGCCAGGGGGCGACCTGCAGCCTCGCCACGACCAGCGTCTCCTGGGTCGCCAGGGCGCAGCTACCTCGGGCGAGTTCCCGCAAGGGGCGGGATTCGAGCATCAGCAGCAGGAACAGGAGGTCGAACAGGGGCTCGGACAGGGAGAGATTGCGCACCGCCCAGAGACCGGCAGCGCAGGGCACCCAGACCACCAGCAGGGCAAGGAGCCCGGCCTGGCTCTGCTGGCGCGGTGTGCCGTCGGGGCGATAGACCTTCTGGCCGAGGCGGGTGAGCAGAGGCACGGCTGCGCCGGGTCGAAAGCGTACGGGCCAGGGCAGCAGGGCCTCCAGCAGGGCGGCCCCCACCATGATGCCCGCCGTCGTGGAGGCGAGGGCGGTCATCAGGACATCCCAGGAGGGGGCGTCGATCACAGCTTGCCGAGCAGCGCGATGATCACTTCGGCGGAGTGTTGACCCGCCACCTCGATGAAGGCATCGAAGGATTCCACCTGCTCCTTGCCGGCGATGTCCGACATGGCCCGTACCACCAGATAGGGCACCTTGAACATGTGGCACACCTGGCCGATGGCGGCCCCTTCCATCTCCACCGCCAGCATCTGCGGGAAGTCGGCACGGGCTTTCGCGATGGCGTCCGGCTTGCACATGAACTGATCGCCGGTGCAGATGAGCCCGACCTTGGTCTGGTGCTTGCCTTGCTCGGCAATGCAGGCCTGTGCCAGGGCGATGAGTTTTTCGTCGCAGGGGAAGGCGGCGGGCTGCTGGGCCATCTGGCCCATTTCGTAACCGAAGGCGGTCACGTCCACGTCGTGGAAGCGCATCTCGCTCGCGATGACCACGTCACCGATGTGCAGATCCTGGGCGAAGCCGCCGGCAGAACCGGTGTTGATGACGCAATCGGGGGCGAATTTCTCCAGCAGCAGGCTGGTGGCGACGCTGGCGGCGACCTTGCCGATGCCGGAGCGGGTCAGGATCACCTCTTTACCGGCCAGCTTGCCCTGATAGAACTCGCAGCCGCCCAGTTGCAGGGTGGTGGGCTCGCTCAGCTGGCTGCGCAGGAGGGCTACTTCCTGCTCCATGGCGCCGATAATACCTACTTTCATCATCTACCTCGTCTCGATGGCCGCTGGGCCGAAAAAGTTGGCGGGGATGATAGCAAAACTTGGCGGTGGCGCCGAGCATTCCTATGGGGCTGGCGGGGCATCTCCTGCGTCAGTGGTAGTGCTGGACAAGGGTGGCCGGCTCGCCGCGCTCTGCAAGCCGTTGCAGTGTGCTGGCGAACAGGGCCAGCCGCTCGGGAAGCGCTTTGTGGGAAACTACGGAGTGCACGGGGGGCCGACGCGTTATCCCAGCGCGGTATCCAGGGTCATCATCAGGGCAAAGCCGACCATGAGGCCCAGGGTGGCGTGGGTCTGGTGGCCGTTGCGGTGGGTCTCGGGGATCACCTCGTGGGAGACCACGAACAGCATGGCGCCGGCCGCGAGCCCCAGACCAATGGGGTAGGCGATGGCCATGCCGCTGGCAAGCCCCACCCCGAGCAGGGCCCCGAGCGGTTCCAGCAGGCCGCTGGCGATGGCCACCAGCACGGCCAGCGGAGGACGAAAACCGGCGGCGCACATGGCGAGCGCCACCGCCAGCCCCTCGGGAATGTCCTGCAGGGCGATGGCGGTGGTGAGCGGCAGACCGACGGCCATGTCACCCTGGGAGAAGCTGACCCCGATGGCCATGCCCTCCGGCAGGTTGTGCAGGGCGATGGCGAACACGAACAGCCAGACCCGGGAGCAGCTCTCGTGGCCGGGACCGCAGGGCCCCGTCTTGTCGTGCTCATGGGGGGTGAACTGATCCAGCCCCAGCATCAGCAGGACGCCGAGAGCCATGCCCGTCACCACCACGGCGGCGGCGAGGAAGCCGTCGCCTGTGATCCCCTCCGCGGCCTCGAGGCCCGGCAGCAACAGGGAGAAGGCGCTGGCGGACAGCATCATGCCGGCGGCAAAACCCAGCATGGCGTCTTCCACCCGTTGGGGAACGGCCCGCAGGAACAGGGCCGGCAGGGCGCCGAGCGCCGTGGCGGCAAAGCCGGCGGCACCGCCGATGAGGCCATAGCGCATGCCGGCGGTGATGTCACCGGCCGCCAGCACGACCAGACTCTGCACCAGGAGCAGCAGCACGGCGACCAGGGCGAGCAGCAGCCCCAGGGCGATGAGGGGGCGATCTGCTATCTGCTCGCGCAGTTGGACAGACCAGGAAGGGGAGAGGGTCGATACGTTGTCCATGGGGCCTCTGAAGACAGGAATGGGGAGAGACGAGCGGCCATTACATAACCTGGCCCCTGCTTTGTCCATGACGGCGGACCGATTGTGGCAATCGGCTCAAGTTTTGCGTCGAGCTGGTCGCTCCTGTGCTGGCAGCCTCGTGGCGGGCACCAGGCCCGGCGTGGGGCGAGCGGGAAGCAAGGGATCCCCTCTCTTCGCTCCCATCGTCATTTCCCGTCAGGAGTCTCGGGTCACCGCTTACACGGATGTGATCATTGTGTCACTGCACATCTGCAGTCGAGGATCACCAGCCAACATGTCTTACAAGCATCTCTCCATCGGCAAGAAGATTGCCGCCGTCTTTGCGGTCATTGCCGTCATCAACGCCGTCTTCGGCCTGTTTCTCGCCACCGAACTGCGGGACATTCGGGATCGGGTATTGAACTTCACCGACTCCACCCTGCCAAGCGTGCTCTCGGTGGACAACCTGCTCTACGACGTCTCCTATGTGCGCCGTGCCCAGTTTGCCCTGCTGATGGTGGAAGATGCCGTCGACAGGCAGGTTCGTCGCGCCCGCATCCAGGAGAGCCTGGGCAAGGTGCAACAGGTCATGGATGCCTACGAGGCAACCGTGGGGGCCGAGCATGAACGACAGGCCTTCAACCGCGTCAAGCAGCAGTGGCTGCAATATCTGGGGGCCGTCAACCAGGTGGATGCCCTGTTGTTCCAGGGCAGCAGGGATGAGGCCAGGGAGGCGCTGTTTCGCTCGAACGGACTCTACACAGAGCTGGAGCTGGCGGTGCGTGCCCTGGTGAAGGTGAATCTTGGCTTTGTGGAAGAGAACCGTGGCAGCCTGCTTGGCAGCGTCACCATGGTGATGACCTTTGCCGTGGTGAGCATCGCGACCCTGCTGATCTTCATGGGGGTCATGACCTGGTTCCTCACCCGCCAGATCTGCCTGCCCCTGCAAGCCGTGGTGGCCCAGGCCAATGCCATCGCCCTGGGGGATCTGACCCATCGGCTGGATCGCCAGCACATCGGGCAGGACGAACTGGGGATGCTGGCCAGCGCCTCCCTCAAGATGCAGGACAACCTGCGTGGGCTCATCGAGGAGGTGGCCGCCGCCGTGACCCAGCTGGGGGCCGCCATCGAGGAGGTGAGCGCGGTCTCCGAGCAATCATCCCAGGGGATCCAGAGTCAGCAGCAGGAGATAGCCCAGGTCGCCACCGCCATGGCCCAGATGAAGGCAACGGTAGCAGATGTGGCGGGCAACACCGAGGTGGCCTCGGAGTCGGCAAGCTCTGCCAATGCCCTGGCTCGTCGCGGCAGTCAGGATGTGCAGGGGGCCCTGGATGCCATCACCCAGGTGGCTGGTGAGATGGAGCAGGCGGGCAACCTGGTGAGTGAACTGGAGAAAGAGTCCGCCCAGATCAACCTGGTGGTGGATGTCATTCGCGGCATTGCCGACCAGACCAACCTGTTGGCACTCAATGCCGCCATCGAGGCGGCCCGTGCCGGTGAGCAGGGGTGCGGCTTTGCGGTGGTGGCCGACGAGGTGCGCACCCTGGCGGGGCGTACCCAGGCCTCCACCGGCGAAATCGTCGCCATCATCGAGACCCTGCAGGCCCGTGCCAACCGGGCGAAGTCGGTGACCGGCCAGAGTTGCGAGATGATCCGCCAGTGCGTGAGCCAGAGCGAACGCACCAGCGCGGGTATTCGTCAGATTGAAGAGGCGGTGGCCCAGATAGCCGACATGGCGATCCAGATTGCCAGTGCCTGTGGCGAGCAGGATGCGGTCTCCGATGAGCTGGGCCGCAACGTGGCGCGCATCAACGACTCCTCCAACGAGGTCGCGACCGGCGCGGATCACACCGCCAAAGCCTGTCTGGAGCTGAGCCAGCTGGCGGCGGGTCTGCGCCAGAGCATGGGGCGCTTCCGCCTGGCCTGACGGTGGCCGCAGCCAATGAAAACGGGGCCCAGGGCCCCGTTGTTTTTCTCACCGCCAGGCGGCGTGGGCTCAGGCACCCAGGCCGTTACCGGCGTCTTTCTTGGCAATCAGCTCAATCTTGTAACCGTCCGGGTCTTCCACGAAGGCGATGACGGTGGTGCCGCCCTTCACCGGACCCGGTTCTCGGGTGATCTTGGCGCCGGCGGCGCGCAGCGCCTCGCAGGTGGCATAGATGTCGTCCGCTTCCAGGGCGATGTGACCATAGGCGGAACCGAGCTCGTACTCGCTCACCCCCCAGTTGTAGGTGAGCTCGATGACGGCTTCATCCTTCTCGTCGCCGTAGCCGACGAAGGCCAGGGTGTACTTGTATTCGCTGTTCTCGCTCTTGCGCAGCAGTGTCATGCCCAGCACTCGGGTGTAGAAGTCGATGGAACGTTGCAGATCGCCGACGCGCAACATGGTATGCAGAATTCTCATTGCTCAATTCTCCGGGTTGGTGGATTGGTACTGCCTTGAATCCATGGCCCGAGACCGGATCCACAGAGGCCTGCAGATCAACTCTCGGGATAGACCTTCTCTTTGTATTCGCACAAATCTTCGATGATGCAGGAGCCGCAGCGGGGCTTGCGGGCGAGACAGGTGTAGCGTCCGTGCAGGATCAGCCAGTGGTGCACGTCCAGCTTGAATTCGGCGGGGACCACCTTGAGCAGCTTCTCCTCCACCTGATCGACGTTCTTGGCCACCGCAAAGCCGGTGCGGTTGGAGACCCGGAAGATATGGGTGTCGACGGCGATGGTGGGCCAGCCGAAGGCGGTGTTGAGCACCACGTTGGCGGTCTTGCGGCCGACACCAGGCAGGGCCTCGAGGGCCTCGCGGTTCTCCGGCACTTCGCCACCGTGGCGCTCCAGCAGGATGGCGCAGGTCTTGATGACGTTCTCGGCCTTGGTGTTGAAGAGGCCAATGGTCTTGATGTACTCCTTGACCCCGTCCACCCCCAGTTCCAGCATGGCCTGGGGGGTGTTGGCCACCGGGTAGAGCTTGTCGGTGGCCTTGTTGACGCTCACGTCGGTGGCCTGGGCCGAGAGCAGCACGGCGATCAGCAGCTCGAAGGGCGTGGTGAAGTTGAGCTCGGTGGTGGGATGGGGGTTGTCATCGCGCAACCGCTCCAGGATCAGCCTGCGTTTCTGGTTGTTCATGACTCTCTCTTGTCTCAGAGCTGGGTAGTGCGGGCGCCCGCCGCCGGCACGGTGCAGTGGACCTTCTCGGCACTCTGCTTGCGGCCCATCCAGTCGTTGATGGCGTTTTTGCCGGCGATCATCAAACCGAGGCCGATGAAGCCGCCGGGGGGCAGGATCGCCAGCAGCAGGCTGGCGTCGGCGTGGAACAGCTCGACGCGCAATGACTTGGCCCAGTCACCCAGCAGCAGCTCGGCACCGTCAAACAGGGTGCCCATGCCGATGATCTCGCGAAGGCCCCCCAGTACCAGCAGCACCAGGGTAAAGCCCAGCCCCATCATGAAGCCGTCGAGGGCGGCAAGCAGGGGCGGGTTCTTGGAGGCATAGGCTTCGGCGCGGCCGATGATGACGCAGTTGGTGACGATGAGGGCGATGAAGATGCCGAGCGCCTGATAGAGGCCGTAGGTGTAGGCGTTCATCAACAGCTGCACGCTGGTCACCAGGGCCGCGATGATCATCACGTAGACCGGGATGCGGATATCCTTGGGCACCCAGTTGCGCACCAGGGAGACGGCGAGGTTGGAGCAGACCAGTACCACCATGGTGGCAAGGCCGAGCCCCAACGCATTGGTAAAGGTGGAGGAAACCGCCAGGGTGGGGCAGAGTCCCAGCACCTGCACCAGGGAGGGGTTGTTCTTCCACAGTCCCTGCAACATCAGCTCCTTGAGCTCTTCGCGGCGGCCACTTTCCCCGGCGGGTTGGCTGGCCGTGTCAATCACGTCGACTTGTTCCATAGCGTGTGCTCCGGCGTTAGGGGTTGGTATGGCAGGAGGGGGCATCGTGCAGCAGTTCGGGGTGCTCCTGTTGCAGCCTCAGCAAATTTTTCACCGCCTTGACCACGGCCCGCGGGGTGATGGTTGCCCCGGTGAAGGCGTCGAATTCGCCGCCATCCTTCTTCACCGCCCAGGTGGTGTCGTTGTCGGCCGTGAGGGACTTGCCGGTGAAGCTGTCGATCCAGCTGGATTTCTTCAGTTCTATCTTGTCACCAAGCCCCGGGGTTTCCTTGTGGGCCAGCACCCTGACCGCACTGACGGCCCCCTTGGCATCGGTGCCGACCACCATGCGAATGGCTCCACTGTAACCATCGGGGGCCACGGTTTCCAGCGCGTAGCCGGTATGAACCCCCTTGAGGGTGGCGGTATAGAGGGGCATGGGCTCATCGCTGCCCAGGTATTCCCGGCTGCTGACCAGCTTGCAACTGGCCACCAGATCGTTGTCATAACTCCCCTCGGGCAGCAGGGCCTGCAGGGTGCGCAGCTTCTCCAGCTCTTGCTGGTGGGCGATGCGATCCCGGGTCAGTTCGTTGGTCAGCACCACCATGGCGGTGCAGCCGAGGGCAAAGAGGGCCAGGGTCAGGCCATTCTTGCGCATGCTTTTCAACATGGGAGGCTCCCTGTCTCGCGTCTGTGGCAATTCAGATGTGGGTTCATTTGCGACGGGCTCCATAGACCTTGGGGCGGGTCAGACTGTCAATCAGGGGAACGCACAGGTTGGCCAGCAACACGGCGAAGGCGAAGGCATCCGGATAGCCGCCAAAACGGCGGATGACATAGACCAGCACGCCGATGAGCACACCGTAGACGAGGCGCCCCTTTGCGGTGGTGCTGGCACTCACCGGATCGGTGGCGATGAAGAAGGCCCCGAGCATGGTGGCACCGCTGAACAGGTGCAGCATGGGGGTGGCGGTGGCATCCGGGGTGGCCAGATAGCCCAGGGTGGCAGCGAGCAGCAATGCGCCCAGCACGGCAGTCGGAATGCGCCAGTTGATCACTTTCTGCTGGAGCAGGAAGAGGCCTCCCAGCAGGTAGCCGAGGTTGACCCAGCTCCAGCCGATACCACCCCAGCCCTCGAAGACCTTGTGGGTCATCACTTCGGTGGCGGTCAGTCCCTGGGTCAGTCCGGTCTTTAAGGTATCCAGCGGCGTGGCCATGGTCAGGCCATCCACCCCCTGCTTGAGCTGCAGCATGCTGTAGCCGTCGAGGCTGAAGCCGGTGAAGATCACCGAGGCCGCATCGGCGAAGCCGATGTCGTAGGCGGCGATGCTGGAGGGGGGCAGCCAGCTGGTCATCTGGACCGGGAAGGAGACCAGCAGCAGCACATAGGCCACCATGGCAGGATTTAACAGGTTCTGACCGAGCCCGCCATAGAGATGCTTGGCGATGATGATGGCGAACGCCGTGCCCAGCACCAGCATCCACCAGGGCAGCAGGGGGGGCAGGGAGAGACCGATGAGCACGGCGGTGAGCGCCGCGCTGCCATCCAGCAGGGCCGGTTTGACGGGGCGGCCGCGCAGGCGAAGGACCAGGGCCTCCGAACCCAGGGCCGTGACCAGCGCCAGCAGGATCTGGATCAGGGTCCCCCAGCCGAAGAACCAGGTCTGCGCCAGGAAGCCGGGCAGGCAGGCCAGGATCACCAGCACCATCAGGGTCTGGGTCTGTTTGCGGTTGTGGGCAAAGGGCGCACTCGCGATATTGAACATGGATCAGTGGCTCTTGTCGGTCGAAGGGGAGGAGGCAGCCTCGGCCGCCAGCTTCTTGGCTTTGGCCCGGGCGATGGCGGCGGCGATGGCCGCCTTCTTGGGGTCCACCTCGGCGGCGGGTCCGGATGCGGCGGCAGGGGCCTCAACAGCGTTATCGGTTGTGTTCACGGATGTCTCACCTGCGACCACCGGCCCGTCACCTTGCGCCTCGGCGGCTTTCTTGGCCTTGGCCCGGGCGATGGCGGCGGCGATGGCCGCCTTCTTGGGGTCCACTTCGGCAGCGGGCTCGGATGCGGCGGCCGGGGCCTCAACGGCGTTATCGGTTGTGTTCACGGATGTCTCACCCGCGACCACAGGCCCATCCCCTTGCGCCTGGGCGGCCTTCTTGGCCTTGGCCCGGGCGATGGCAGCGGCAATGGCCGCTTTCTTGGGGTCCACCTCTGCGGCGGCCGGGGCCTCAACGGCGTTATCGGTTGTGTTCACGGATGTCTCACCCGCGACCACAGGCCCATCCCCTTGCGCCTGGGCGGCCTTCTTGGCCTTGGCCCGGGCGATGGCAGCGGCAATGGCCGCTTTCTTGGGGTCCACCTCTGCGGCCGGGGCCTCAACGGCGTTATCGTTTGTGTTCACGGATGTCTCACCTGCGACCACCGGCCCGTCACCTTGCGCCTGGGCGGCCTTCTTGGCCTTGGCACGTGCCAGGGCGGCGGCGATGGCGGCCTTCTTGGGATCCAGCTCTGCCTTGGGATGTTGCTCCCCAGGTGCCGGGGTGTCAGCCAGCCCATTGCCCTCGCCATTGGCGGCCTTGGCGGCACGACGGGCGATGGCCTCCTGCTTGCGTGCCTCACGGGCGGCAATCATGGCCTCGTTGTCCGGTGCGGGTTCACTCACGGCCACCTGGGCCGTCTCCTGTTTGGCCTTGATGCGGGCCAGGGCGGCGGCGACGGGATCATCCCCCCCGGCCGCGGCCATGGCCTGGCGACGCTGGGCGGCGGCCTCGGCGTGGCGAGCCTCCCGCGCGGCCTTGTCCCGCTCGAAGCGGGCCTGCTTGGCCTCGAAGCGCTGCTTGGCGCGCTCCGCCTTCTCGTGCTCGGCACGGACCTCGCGGATGTCATCCTTGGCAATCTTGTAGTACTGCACCAGGGGGATCTCGCTCGGGCAGACCCAGGCACAGGCCCCGCACTCTATGCAGTCGAACAGGTTGAGCTTCTCGGCCTTGTCATACTCCTTGACCCGGCTGTACCAGTAGAGCTCCTGGGGCAGCAGGTTGGCGGGGCAGGCGTCGGCACAGGCGCTGCAACGGATGCATGCCTGTTCGGGGCCGGGGGGCGGCAGCTCGGCGCGGGTGGGGGAGAGCAGGCAGTTGGTGGCCTTGACCACGGGCACCATGGCATGGGGCAGGGTGAAGCCCATCATGGGGCCCCCCATGATGACCCGCTGATCCGCCTCCGGTTGCAGCTCGAAGCGCTGCAGCAGCCAGCGCACCGGCGTGCCGAGCCGCACCCAGGCATTGCCCGGTTGCTTGAAGGCATCCCCTGTGAGGGTGACGATACGCGAGATGAGCGGCTCGCCGTCGATGATGGCGCGCTTGATGGCAAAGACGGTGGCGACGTTGAGCACCATGATGCCCATGTCGACCGCCCGGCCCCCCTTGGGTACCTGGCGCCCGGTGAGCAGCTCTATGGTCTGCTTGGCGCCGCCGGAGGGGTACTTGGTCGGCACCGATTTGACCAGCACATCCGCGTCTGTGGCATGGCGTGTCAGGGCGTCGATGGCCGCCGGCTTGTTGTCTTCCACCCCGATCAGGGTGAGCTTGGGCTTGAGCAGGTGCTTGAGCACCCGTATGCCCTCCATGATCTCGTCGGCATACTCCTGCATCAGACGATCGTCTGTGGTGATGTAGGGTTCGCACTCCAGGCCGTTGACGATCAGGATCTCGGTGAGCTGGCCGCGGCCATCGAGCTTGCTGTGGGTCGGGAAGACGGCGCCACCGAGCCCAGCGACCCCCGCCTGCTGGATGCGATCGAGCAGCTCGCCCCGCTCCAGATTCCAGTAGTCGGGTTGGGGGTTGCGCTCACCCCAGGCATCTTCCCCGTCCGGGGTCAGGATGACGCAGAGATCGTCCAGGCCCGAGGGGTGCGCCACCGTGTGTTGTTCGATGGCGGTGACGGTGCCCGAGGTGGAGGCGTGCACCGGCACTATGCGGCCCTTGTCATGACGGGTCAGCGGTTGCCCCTTCTTGACCCTGTCTCCCACCCGCACCAGCAGTTCGCCGGCCGGGCCCGCGTGCTGGCGCACCGGGATGATGAGCTGTGGAGGGAGACCCGCGTCCACGACGGGGATCAGGCTGGACTGGTGCTTGTTCTCGGGAGGATGAATGCCACCGTGAAAATCCCAGAGGGTGCCGGCTTTGATGCGTTCGAGCAGATGCTGCATGGTTACTCCGCTGTTTATTCCACTATCTTGACCGGAATGGCGACCTTGGCCAGATCCCATTTCCAGTTGTCGACCGTGGTCGGCACCGGGATCATCTCGATACAGTCGGTCGGGCAGGGGTCGACGCAGAGATCGCACCCCGTGCACTCGGCCGCGATGACGGTGTGCATCGCCTTGGTGGCGCCGAGGATGGCATCGACCGGGCAGGCCTGGATGCATTTGGTGCACCCTATGCACATGTCCTCGTGAATGAAGGCGACCTTCTTGACGGGGACGGCCACTTCGTCGCCACCGTCCAGCGGTTGGGGCTCGACCCCCATCAGATCCGCTATCTTGCGCATGGTGGCATCGCCACCGGGCACGCACTTGTTGATCTTGTCGCCGTTGGCCAGCGCCTCGGCATAGGGCTTGCAGCCCGGGTAGCCACACTGGCCGCACTGGGTCTGGGGCAGCAGGGCATCGAGCTGGTCGACGATGGGGTCGGCCTGCACATGAAACTTGACGGCGGCATAGCCGAGAATGATGCCGAAGGCCAGGGCCAGCAGGGCCAGCACCAGGATGGCAAAGAGTATGTGAGTCATAGCGCTATATCTTGATGAGACCGGTAAAGCCCATGAAGGCCAGGGACATCAGGCCGGCGGTGACCATGGCGATGGAGACGCCACGAAACGGTGCCGGCACGTCGGCGGCCACCAGCCGCTCACGCATGGCGGCAAAAAGGATCAGCACCAGGGAGAAGCCGACGGCGGCCCCGAAGCCGTAGATGATGCTCTGGATGAAGTTGTGGCGCTCGTTGATGCTGAGCAGCGCCACGCCGAGCACGGCACAGTTGGTGGTGATGAGCGGCAGGAAGATGCCGAGCAGGCGATAGAGGGTCGGGCTGCTCTTGCGGATCACCATCTCGGTGAACTGGACCACCACGGCGATCACCAGAATGAAGCCCAGGGTGCGCAGGTAGGCGATCTCCAGCGGGATCAGGATATAGTGCTCCATCAGATAGGAGCAGGCGCTGGCCAGCGTCATGACGAAGGTGGTGGCCAGACCCATGCCGATGGCGGTTTCCAGCTTGCCGGAGACACCCATGAAGGGGCAAAGGCCGAGGAACTTCACCAGCACGAAGTTGTTGATCAGCACGGTGCCGACCAGTAAAAGCAGGTACTCAGTCATTGAAGATGGGTTATCCGGTATGAAGGCGGCCGTATTATCTGATGTTAGGTGCCTTTAGACAACCGCAAGGCCGTATGGTTATTATTCGAATGCCCAATTCATGGAGGCATTGTGCGCCTTTTACCCGTCCTGACGCTGACCCTGGCCATGCTGCTCTGGTCCAGCTCCTTCATCGCCCTCAAACATGTGCTGGAAATCTGGTCCTTCGGTCAGGTGCTCTTCATGCGGATGGGGGTGGCGTCCTGTTGCTGGCTGCTCTGCTACCGCCAGCTTGGCCGCGTCACTTACCAGAAGGGGGATTGGCGCTGGTTGGCCCTGATGGGGGCGCTTGAGCCCTGCCTCTACTTTCTTCTTGAAGTCAACGCCCTGCGTTACACCAGTGCCGGCCAGGCCGGTATGGTCTGTGCCCTGCTTCCCCTGATGGTGGCTCTGGTGGCCTTCGTGCTGCTTGGAGAGCGGGTGAGTCGCCGCCAGCTGCTGGGCTTTGCCATCGCCATCGTTGGCATCATCCTGCTGGGGTTGGGGGAGGGCGCCGACGAGTTCGCCCCCAACGCCCTGCTCGGCAACAGCCTGGAGATGGGCGCCATGCTCTGCGCCGCCACCTATTCCGTGGTATTCAAAAAGCTCTCCAGCCGCTACGGGGTGATGACACTGACGGCGTTGCAGGCCTTCGTCGGCATGCTCTTCTTCGCGCCCTTTGCCTTCAGTGCGCCCTGGCCCGCGAGCTGGGCTTGGCAGGACATGGGGGTCATCCTCTTCCTCGGCGCCTTCGTGACCCTTGGTGCCTACCTGCTCTACAACTGGTCGGTGACCCAGGTGAAGGTGACCCTGGCGGCTGCCTATGTGAACCTCATACCGGTCTTTACCCTGCTGCTCGCCTATCTGCTGCTGGGAGAGACGCTCACGGCCCTGCAATGGGTGGCCTGTGCCGCCGTGCTGGCCGGCATCGGGGTGGGCCAACTGCCGTCCGGCAGGAAGCGTGCGCAGGCCGTCGCCACCGGGGGATGAGTCGCCGCCATTGGGCTACAGTCTGGACAGGGGAACACGCTGTCTAAGAAGGAGCCGACCGATGAGCGACATGCACTTGCTGGCCGCGGCCAAAAGCCTGTTGAGCCATCCCCCCTTTACCCTGGCCGATGCCAGAGCCCTGGAGGCGCTGGAAGAGGAGGCCGTGGGGGAGGAGGGGCTCTGCATCGCCGCGCTATGGGACATCGCCCTCGCGCTGGCGGACGAGGAAGCCAGACACTATCTCCTGGGGGATGGCTGAGCGGGTTTCGGGTGGGCGGACAGCAATGACAACGGGGGGCCTGGGCCCCCCGTTGTCATTGGCAGCTGTCGCTCAGATGGAGAGGCTCTTGACGGTGTCCGACACCGAGTTGGCGTCTTCGATGATCTCCTTGATGACGTCGGCGATGATGGTGGCCTGCTCCTGACCTGCCACCGCCTTGTCGGAGACGACGGAGACAGTCTGGGTGATCTGGGAGGTGATCTCCGAGTTGTGCTTGATGACGGTGACGATCTCGCTGGTGGAGCTGGAAGTGCGCGCCGCCAGTTGCCTCACCTCGTCGGCCACGACCGCGAATCCCCGTCCCTGTTCCCCGGCGCGGGCCGCCTCGATGGCCGCGTTGAGGGCCAGCAGGTTGGTCTGATCCGCGATGCCGCTGATGGTGGAGATGATGGATTCGATGCTCCTGGATTGCTGGTTGAGCTGCTCTATCTGCTTGCTGACCGCATTGACCGAGGTGTTGATGTGAGAGGAGGTGTCGAGCACCCTGTCGATGACCTCCCGCCCCCTGGCGGCGCTCGCGACGGTTTCGCTGGCGATGGCACACGCCTTCTGGGCCGCTTCCCGGGTGGAGATGGATTTCTCCACCCGCTCGGTGATGTCGCTCGCCAGCTTGATGATTTTGACCACCTTGCCCTCGTGGTTGAAGATGGGGTTGTAGGTGGCCTCCAGCCATATCTTCTCCCCCCGGTGACCCAGACGCATGAAAAGCCCTGACTTGATGTCACCCGAGCCGAGATCCTGCCAGAAATGGGGGTTGTTCTGGTAGAACTCGGTGTCACAGAAGAGACGATGATGCTTGCCGACCACCTCTTCCAGCCGGTAGCCAAAGCAGTTGAGGAAATTCTGGTTGGCGGTGATGACGGTGCCATCGGGTTGGAAATCGATGACCGCCAGGGACTTGTCCAGGGCTGCCAGCAGGGCCTGGGTGCGCTCCAGGGTGGATTGCTGCTGGGTCACGTCGGAGGCGACCTTGGCGATCCGCACCACCTTGCCGTCGATCACGATGGGGAAATAGGTCGCCTCCAGCCACACGGCCTTGCCGGATTTCGACTGGCGAATGAAGCGGCCGCTGCGGGAGACGCCGTGGCGCAGATCCTGCCACAAGGTCTCGTAATCCCGGGTATTGACGTCGTCGGGGAAGCAGAGGGTGCTGTGATGCTTGCCGATCACCTCGTCACGTTCAAATCCCACGATCTTGAGAAACAGCGCATTGGCGAAGGTGACCACTCCCGCCGGGGTGAACTGGACGAAGGGGACCTGCAACTGGATAGCCTGTTCAAATGCCCCCAGCCCACCACCCTTGCCGCTTGCTCACTGGCTTCCTTGCTTGCTTTTTGATTCCAGAATATGACAGCGCTCCTCCATGAGACCCTTGAATGGGATCATGTACAGGATCTTTAGCGCCAACCAATTGAAATAGATATAAAAAAGGCTTCGTTTGTGATCTAATTTTATCGCCAAACAAAATCAACACGCGCGAAGCCTATGACCATTATTAATGCTAATCACTATCTGGAGCAACTCCTGGCTCCCGCCGCACTCGAGCGCATTGCTCGGCTCTGCAAGTTTTGTCTGCGTCAGCGCGCCATTACCCCTGCCATGCTCGTACCTGCACTGTTGCGGGCCATGGGGGGCGACCAGGTCAATGACATTGCCAGCTTACACCGTCATTTCAATGCCTTGCAGCTGACGAAAGAGCATCAGGTTTCTTACAAACCGTTTCACAATCAGCTGCGTAAAGAGAGCTTTGCCCTGTTTATGAAAGCGCTGGTCGAACGGGCCATCGCCTTGCGTATCGACCATCAACTCAAAGCGGCCTCCCTCGGCGCGTTCAAGCAGGTGTTATTGCACGATGGCACCTCCTTCGCGGTGCACCGGCGTCTGGCGGCTGACTTTCCCGGCCGGTTCAAGACCATCAGTCCGGCGGCTATCGAGTGCCATATGACCATGTCTCTGTCGGAGCAGAGCCCACTGTGCATGAGTGTGTCTGCCGATACCGCAGGGGAGCGGCAATTTCTCCCTGAGGCTCACAAGCTGGCCAACTGCCTGCTGCTGGCTGACGCGGGTTACATTGACAGGGCCTGGTTTGAGCAGGTGAACGACGCTGGCGGATTTTATCTGGTGCGAGGAACGCAAAGCCTGAACCCCAAGATAATCCAGGCCTGGCGCGGTGATGGGCGGGAAGTGCCAAAACTGGCGGGACTGTCACTGAAAGAGGCAGGACGGCGGCGCTGTCGGGCCGAGGTGCTGGATATGGTGGTGAAGTCCGGCAAGGTCGAGTACCGCTTGATCCGACGCTGGTTTGCCGAGGAAAAGCGGTTCTGCTTGTGGATGACCAACCTGCCGCGAGCGGCATGGTCAGCAGAGCAGGTGATGAGCCTGTATCGCTGCCGTTGGCAGGTGGAGTTGTTATTTAAAGAGTGGAAATCGCACAACCGGCTCAAGGGGTTTGTGACGGGGGAGAAAGCCATCGCCGAGGGATTGGTGTGGACGAGTTTGCTGTCGCTGGTGATGAAAAGGCGGGTCGCGCAGAGTGTGATGACAGGGAAGCTATCGATGTTGAAAGCGTCAAAGAACAGTACGACATGGTGGTTGCCGCTATTGGAAGCAGTGGCCCATAGAGCGCTGACAGAAATAAGGGAAAGACTGGAATGGGCAGCTGATTATTTGGCTAAGAACGCTTGCCGAACCAAGCAGAGAAAATCGATACAGAACAGGACCTTGGAAGGAGTTTTAAAGGGACTCAACGCTTAAGGTCCTGTACATGTGAATGGGATAACGACCAAATATGAGTAAATTAACAATAGCATTGCGTCCTGATGAGTCGTCATCGTACTCAAATTAACTTTTTATTTTTCAATGTTGATAAATAGCTTCTTAATTGTAGGGTCTCGTACCAAGGTTATTTATCTCGTGGACCACTTTGGGCCCCAGGGAATATTGGCATGCAGGCGCCTCTTTTGGCACTGACAATTGTCACGATGCCCCTATATATCGCCCTCATATGAACCCTGTGGCACGTCAGGGATCTCGGTGGGGATAAAGTTGAGTCTTCTGGAACGCGGTGAAATTAGGTGGCTACGGGGATCGGGAAAAAGCCGCTATCTGATCCTCTGGTGTGAGAAATAAACGGCCAAGGGTGTGATGTTCTGGATGTGCGGCATGTGTGAACCCGTGACGACATTGCCGCTTCGGTATATTTTCTGTCCCGAAACAGGGAGTGTTTATTTTGCCTGCAAGGTGGAGAGTTTCTGGTTCAGGGACTCAATCTCTTTCTGATATCGGGTAGTGACCGACTGCATCTCTGCCGAGACATTGCGGGATCTTGCCTTGTTCTCCGTGATCTGGGTCATCTCGTTGTTCATCTTCTGCTTTTTGGCCTCGATCTCGGTGCGCAGCGCCTCGGCCTGGCGTTGTTTCTGGCCGTTCGCCAGGCTCTGCTCTATCTCCCGGGTCTGGTTGGCCGCCTGCTCCACCGCCTCGGGGGAGGGGGTATAGACATTGAGTGCCATGGGTTTGGCGTCGCTGCTGCAGGGGATGTCGCTGAAGGTGATCTGCCCATCGCGGGCGCATTGATAGACAGCCGCCTGGACAACGGGGACGGTGGCAAGCCCCAGGCAGGCGAGAGAGATGACCAGCATGCGTGACATAGACTCCTCCTTGAATCCTCTTCCTTGCACACTAGTACATGGCGCAAGGTCAGACAACGGCCTCGTTCCGGGTGTGACATTCCGGTCCTCACGTTGCCTCTCTCTGGTCCATGGCGGGGAGATCTCCTGCACAATGGGTGTGCCATGGCGGCATAAAGCGACGGATCCCTGCCTGTTTCCCCGCAGTTCAACACATCAGAGCACCATAACTGGCTGCAATGAGGTATCTTATGCCCCGATTTCATCCATCAAACGGATAAGAGACAACACATGATCATCAAACCCAAGGTTCGCGGCTTTATCTGCACCACCACCCACCCGGTCGGTTGTGAAGCCAATGTTCGTCGCCAGATCGCTTACACCCAAGCCAAGGGCGCCATCGAGAATGGCCCCAAGAAGGTGCTGGTGATCGGCGCTTCTACCGGCTATGGTCTGGCCTCTCGCATTGCCGCAGCCTTCGGCAGCGGAGCTGCCACCATCGGTGTCTTCTTCGAAAAGCCGAGCTCCGAGACCAAGACGGGCTCCGCCGGCTGGTACAACTCCGCCGCCTTCGACAAGGCCGCCAAAGAGGCCGGCCTCTACGCCAAGAGCATCAATGGCGATGCCTTCTCCCACGAGTGCCGTGCCAAGGTGATCGAGCTCATCAAGCAGGATCTGGGTCAAATCGATCTGGTGGTCTATTCCCTGGCCTCTCCGGTGCGCAAGCTGCCGGACACCGGCGAAGTGGTGCGCTCCGCCCTCAAACCTATCGGCGAGGTCTACACCTCCACCGCCATCGACACCAACAAGGATCAGATCATCACCGCCACCGTCGAGCCGGCGAATGAGGAAGAGATCCAGAGCACCATCACCGTCATGGGCGGCCAGGACTGGGAGCTGTGGATGGCGGCTCTGCGCGATGCGGGTGTGCTGGCTGACGGCGCCAAGTCCGTGGCCTATTCCTACATCGGTACCGACCTGACCTGGCCCATCTACTGGCATGGCACCCTGGGGCGCGCCAAGGAAGATCTGGACCGCGCCGCCACCGCCATCCGTGGCGATCTGGCTGCCAAGGGGGGGACCGCCCACGTGGCCGTGCTCAAATCCGTGGTGACCCAGGCCTCCTCTGCCATTCCCGTGATGCCGCTCTACATCTCCATGGCCTTCAAGATCATGAAGGAGAAGGGCATCCACGAGGGTTGCATGGAGCAGGTGGACCGCATGATGCGCACCCGCCTGTACGGCGCCGACATGGCGCTGGACGAGCAGGCCCGCATCCGCATGGATGACTGGGAACTGCGTGAAGACGTGCAGCAGACTTGCCGTGATCTCTGGCCCTCCATCACCACCGAGAACCTCAGTGAACTGACCGACTACACCGGCTACAAGCAGGAGTTCCTGCGCCTGTTCGGTTTCGGTCTGGACGAGGTGGACTACGATGCGGACGTGAATCCGGACGTGCAATTCGACGTGGTCGAGCTGTAAGTCGGTCGTCAGCACAGACAGGGCCCTGCGGGGCCCTGTTTTTTTGCAGCAGACTCAACCTGTTGCCTCAGGTTTATTATCCGCGATCACCTTTTTCCCCGAACAAACCCGCTAGGCTTGCGCTGTCCGGATCACAGACGGCACCGCCGAGGTACGAAAGTCATGACCACATCCCATGAGGCGCCCAAGAAGCGCCAGCTCCCCACGGTTTATACCCTGCTTTTCATCATCATCGCCCTGATGGCGGCCCTCACCTGGGTGCTGCCGGCGGGCAAATACAACTATGTGACGGCCAAGACCCAGCAGCCGGTGGCGGCAGCGGCCGTGGCCGACTACAGCGGTGACGAGCGACTGCTGCCGGTACCCGGCAGTTACACCGAGCTCCCCTCCCAACCCCAGGGGGTATTCGATGTGCTCAAGGCGCCCATCCAGGGCTTTCACAAGGCGGCGGACGTGGCACTGTTCGTGCTCATCATCGGCGGCTTTCTGGCGGTGACCATGCAAAGCGGGGCGCTGGATGCCGGGGTCGGGGCCATAGTGCGCACCTTCGCCGGGCGCGAGCGGCTGCTCATACCGGTGCTGATCGCCCTGTTCGCCCTGGGTGGCTCCACCTTCGGCATGGCGGAGGAGACGGTGGCCTTCTGGGCTCTCATCGTGCCGGTGATGATGGCGGCGGGCTTCGATCGCATGGTGGCGGCCGGGATCATCCTGCTCGGCTCCGGGGTCGGGGTGCTCGCCTCCACCGTCAATCCGTTTGCCACCGGCATCGCCTCCGGTTTCGCGGGTATCCCCATCGGTGAGGGGATAGGGCTACGGGTCATCCAGTGGCTGCTGCTGGTGATCTTCGCCTCCTGGTTCGTGATGCGCTACGCCAGGCAGGTGCAGCAGGACAAGTCCCGCTCCGTGCTGGCCGATATCGTTTATGACGACGAGTTCTCCCAGATGAAGAGCGGCAACCTCGCCTTCAGCGGCAAGCAGAAGCTCACCATGCTGGTCTTCTTCGGCACCTTCCTGCTGATGATCTATGCGGTGGTGCCCTGGTCGGATCTGGGCATTGATCTGTTGCCCACCCTGGGCTGGTGGTTCGACGAGCTCTCCACCCTCTTCTTCAGCGCCTCCATCCTGATTGCCCTCATCAACCGGATGCCGGAGTCCAACTACGTGGCGACCTTCCTGAACGGGGCGCGGGATCTCATCGGGGTGGCCCTGGTGGTGGCGGTGGCGCGCGGCATCTATGTGGTGATGGAGCACGGCGTCATCATCGACACCATACTGCACTGGGCCGAGGGGCTGGTGAGCGGGCTGTCGTCGTCGGTATTCATCCTGATGGCCTATCTGGTGCACATCATCCTGAGCTTCTTCATTCCCTCCACCTCGGGGCTCGCGACCGTCTCCATGCCGCTGATGGGACCGCTGGCGGACTTCTCCGGTATCTCCCGGGATCTGGTGATCACCGCCTATCAGTCCGCCTCCGGCTGGATCAACCTGTTCGCCCCCACCGCCGCCCACCTGGTGGCGGGGCTGGCGCTCGCCAGGATCCCCTACGATCGCTTCGTGCGCTGGGTGCTGCCCTTCATCATCGGGGTGGCTCTGATCACCATGGTGGTGCTGGTGGCCGGGGCCCTGCTGCACGGCTGATGGCGCGGATAGAAAACGACAGACAACAAAAAGGCTCCCGCGGGAGCCTTTTTCATGAGCCTTGCTTACTGCTTGTAGCCCTTGAGGAAGCGGGCGAGACGGCCGATAGCCTCTTCCAGCTCCTCTTCCCGGGGCAGGAACACCAGCCGGAAGTGATCCGGTGCCGGCCAGTTGAAGCCGGTGCCCTGCACCAGCAGGAGCTTCTCCTGCTGCAGCAGGTCGAACACCATCTTCTGGTCATCGCGAATGTCATACACCTTGGGGTCGAGGCGGGGGAACATGTAGAGCGCCCCCTTGGGTTTGACGCAGGAGACCCCGGGGATCTCGTTCAAAAGCTCCCAGGCCTTGTCCCGCTGGCGACGCAGGCGACCCCCCGGCAGGATCAGTTCGTTGATGCTCTGGTAGCCCCCAAGGGCGGTCTGGATGGCGTGCTGCATGGGCACGTTGGCACACAGCCGCATGGAGGCCAGCATCTCCAGTCCCTCGATGTAGCCCTTGGCACGACCCTTGGGACCGGTGATGACCATCCAGCCCTGGCGGAAGCCGCAGGCGCGGTAGGCCTTGGAGAGGCCGTTGAAGGTCACCACCATGACGTCGTCGCACAGGGTGCAGACGCTGGTGTGGGAGATGTCGTCGTAGAGGATCTTGTCGTAAATTTCGTCGGCGAAAATGATGAGGTTGTGCTGGCGGGCGATCTCGATCACTTCAAGCAAAAACTCGCTGCCGTAGACGGCGCCGGTCGGGTTGTTGGGGTTGATCAGTACCAGGCCGCGGGTGAGCGGGGTGATGCGGGCGCGGATGTCGTCGAGATCCGGATACCAGTCAGCCCCTTCGTCACAGCGGTAGTGCACCGCATGGCCGCCGGAGAGGGTGACGGCCGCGGTCCAGAGCGGGTAGTCGGGGGAGGGCACCAGCATCTCGTCGCCGTTGTTGAGCAGCGCCTGCATCGCCATCACGATGAGCTCGCTCGCACCGTTGCCGATGTAGATGTCGTCGATGTCGACCTTGCGCATCCCTTTTTGCTGGTAGTACTGCATCACCGCCTTGCGGGCGGAGAACAGCCCCTTGGAGTCGCAGTAGCCCTGGCTCTGGGGCATGTTGAGGATCACATCCTTGATGATCTCCTCCGGTGCTTCGAAGCCAAACGGGGCCGGATTGCCGATGTTGAGCTTGATGATGCGGTGACCTTCGTCTTCGAGACGGCGAGCTTCTTTGTGCACCGGGCCGCGGATGTCATAGCAGACATCGTCGAGCTTGTGCGACTTGTCGATAGTGAACATGGTGAGCGTGATTCCTTCCCCGTGGGGCGCGTTGGCAGAAAAGCTGTTTTTAGTATCAAATTTCTCTGCCCCTATTCTTCACAGAATTGAATGCTAGAACAATCTAATTTATGGAATAAATCCCTGATATTTACCCCTGAAACAGGGTTGTTGAAATGTTGAATTTAGCATGATCGTTTGCCTCTCTTTGGTAGATCAGTGAAAGATGAGGGGTAGCTTCATAAAGCAACATGAGTGTATTGAAATATCTCCCCCATCTGGCACGATTGGCTGGGGTAAAAAAGGCCCCGACCCGTCGGTCTGCCAGGGGAGCACGCAGGCACGGGGGCTCATCTTCCCGCTCTCGAGGTTCACTCATGCAGGCACCCGCCACCGGTCGCTACCGCCATTTCAAGGGGGGCTATTACCAGGTTCTGGCCCTGGCCTTGCACACCGAAACCCAGGAGCAGCTGGTGATCTATCAATCCGAACAGGATGGTCAGGTCTATGCCCGCCCCGTCGCCATGTTCATGGAGTGGATTGAACATCAGGGACAGGTGGTGAGCCGCTTCACGCCGGTGGCCTGAGGCAGGCTTGGCGACATGAAAAAAGGCGCCAGAGGCGCCTTTTTTCATGGTGTCGGGGCTTACAGACCCAGATTGGCTCTGGCGTAGGCCTCAAAATCGGTGCAGCCGCCGATGTGCTGCTCATTCAGGAAGATCTGCGGCACAGTGGTGACCGGCTTGCCCGCCTTGGCGGCGAGATCGTCCTTGGTCAGCCCGGCCACGTTGATATCCACGTAGCGGAACTCGAAGTCATCGCGCTCCTCGGTCAGTTGCTCGGCAATCTGCTTGGCACGCACGCAATAGGGGCAACCGGGACGACCAAAAATCTCTACAAACATCTTTTCTCTCCATTAAACAAGCCGTTGAAGAAGGCCATTGAGATGAGGCTGGGCACAGCATAGCCCTGGTGCCCTGTCAGTCAAAGCTGAAAATAGCGATGCTTCCGTTCGCCATCTCCGATTGCGCCCACTGCTGATGATGGCGCCAGCGTCCCCCAAGGCCGGGGAATCGGGCCGCCTTGCCGGCAAGGCAGCCCGTCTATCACTGCTCGACGATCTGGATGGGTTGTTGCTGGTAGATGCTCTCCAGCACGCCTTTTTCGAAGACGGTCCAGGGCCAGGGCGCCTTGCTGGCGCGGTAGCGCTCGTGGGTTGCCGGATCCTGGGAGAGACCGCGCTGGAACATCACGAAGGCCTTGCGCTGGCCACCGGCGGTGTCGATGAAGCCGGCGAGGTTCGACGTACCTGTGATGGTACCGGTCTTGGCGTGTACCTTGTTCTTCATCATGGGAGCGGTGACGCTGCGTCGCCAGGCCAGGGTGCCGTCTACCTGGGAGCTTGGCAGCAGCTTGATGAAGTCGAGCTCGGCATCGTTCTTCTGGATGAAGTTAAGCACCGACAACATCTGGCGCGCGCTGATGAGATTGTGGGCGGAGAGGCCGGAGCCGTCGGCCAGGGTGGCGTTGCCAAGGTCAATGCCGTGCTTGGTCAGGATGGCGCGCACCGCCATGGTGCCGCTGCGATAGCTGCCCGGCTTGTTGTAGTAGTGACGCCCCACGGTTTTGAGGAAGGTATCGGCGTAGAGGTTGTCGGACTTTTTCAACATCTTGGCGAGCATCACCGGCAGGGAGACAGAGTAGTGGGTCGCCAGGGTCTGGGCACCGACAGGGGCCTGATGGGTGACCCGCAGCAGGCCGTCGTGGCTGATCCCGGCGCGGTTCATGGCCCAGCGGATGTTGTCCCAGCCCCAGGCTTCCACGTCATGGATGGCAAAGCGCAGCCCTTGTGGCTCCTTGTTCGGGGTGATGCAGCCCTTGAGCTCGTAGAAGTTGCCCTTGGCCATGTCTACTTCCAGAGCGCAGAACTGACGCGCCATGTCGCCATAGCTCATCACCTCCACGTTGTCGGCGCCGATGCCGATGGGCACGCCGGTGGCCACGTTGCCCACCGCAGGCTTGCCAATCTGGGTGGCGGTGATGGTGCCGTAGGCGCAGTTCTTGTCGATGATGACCGAGGAGACGGGAGCGGCGAAACAGAGGGTCTGATCCCCCCAGGACCAGCCGTTGCCACGCTCGTAGCCGTTGTAGGCACCGGTGTTGACATAGACGTTGCCCTGAATGCGGGTGACGCCCAACTGTTTGAACAGGGCAACCAGATCCATGCGCGACAGAGTCGGGTCGCCGACGAAGTTGATCCAGATGTCGCCGTTGATGGTAGTGCCCTGTTTGGCGCCGGGCTGGGCCTGGATGTCGGTGGCGAAGCGGAAGTCGGCACCGAGTTCGAGGCGTGCGGCGAGCGCGGTGAGCACCTTCATGGTGGAGGCGGGGGCTATCATGTCATCGGCGTGACGGGCAAATTCCACCCCGTTGTTGCCCTGTACGATGACGGCGTACTGGCCCCCCTTGGGCGGGGTCAGCGGGGCGGCGTGGACCGCCAGAGAAAAGAGAGCACAAAAACCAATCAACAGCCGCTGCATAGGATCCTCTAACTGAACGAAAGGGCGGCATCATAAACCGCCCCGATAATCAAACCGGGTGACTGCCGGGTATCACCTGCCATGGGGTCAGGCCGGGGCGTTGGCAGTCCGGTAACGCCCCTCGTAATCGAATATTTTTTCCTTCACCTGCCAGAAGCGTCCCGACTTGCGGGCGATGACGAAATCTGGGTGACGGAACTGGTCTGCCGCGAGCATCACGCTCGCCAGGGTAGTGAATTCGGGCTCAAGGCCCGGGGCGGGCCAATGATGACGCACAAAGCGTTGTTGAAACAAGCGCTGTGCACCCCGGGAGTGAAAGGGGAAGTACTCCGTCAGGGTCAGGCCATCCTCGTCGTGGTAGGTCACCTCCAGCCGCTCCCCCTGCTTGCCGCGCCCGGCACTCAGGGTCAAACCGGCGCAGCGGATCACCATGCAGTCCTTGAGATTGAGGGCCTCCTTGAGCTTGTCGTCAGGGTCCACCAGCAGCTGGTCACAGCTTTGGCAGCGGCGGGCGGCGATGTCGTTTTCAGCACCGCAACCTGGGCAGATCTTGGCGCGAAAGCGGTAGTCGCACTCCTCGCGGTTGCCCTCGTCATCTTCAAACAGTCCCTGACAGCGGCGGCCGTAGTGTTCGACCACCTTGCCATCCTCGTCGGTCTTGCCCCAGAAGGTGTTGGCAAAGCCGCAGGCGGGGCAGGGCACCTGAACCGGCTCGGTGCCGGCGTGGGGCCTGGGTTCCCCCACTTCGGGGGCAAACAGGTTGAAGTTGTTGCCTGCGTAGTCGAGCACCAGGCAATCGCTCTTGCCGGGTGAGAGGCGCAGGCCCCGTCCCACAATCTGCTGATAGAGCGACACCGATTCGGTGGGACGCAGCATCACGATGAGGTCGACGTGGGGGGCATCGAAGCCGGTGGTGAGCACCGCTACGTTGACCAGAAACTTGAGCTCGCGCGCTTTGAAGGCACTGATTAGAGCGTCGCGCTCCGGTCCCGGCGTCTCGCCGGTGACGAGGGCGGCCTGCTGGCCTCTGGCACCGAGCAGGCCATGAATTTCCCGGGCATGCTCGACGGTGGCGGCGAAGATCATCACCCCCTGCCGGTCGGCCGCATACTCCAGCACCTGGCTCAGGATATGGGGGGTGACCCGCTCCTGGCGCTTGATCTCGCCGTTGAGCTGCGCCTCGCTGAACAGGCCGTTTTCCCGCGGCACCAGCTTGCTGAAGTCGTAGTGGACGATGGGGGCGTCCACCAGGCGCGGCGGGGTCAGGTAGCCGTTTTTCACCATGAAGCGCAGGGGCAGTTCGAACACGCAGTCACCGAACAGCCGCTCGCCGTGGCTCTTGACCATGCCGTGGTAGTGGCGCCGGTAGATCCAGCCCAGCCCCAGCCGATAGGGGGTGGCGGTGAGCCCGAGGATCTTGAGGGCCGGATTGGCGGCCTTGAGATGCTCGATCACCTGATGGTATTGGCTGTCGTCATCGAGCGAGACCCGGTGGCACTCGTCGATGATGAGCAGCGAAAAAGCGCCGTCGAAGGCATCCAGATTGCGCGCCACCGACTGCACCGAGCCAAACACCACCTGGGCGCTCGCCTCCTTGCGTGCGAGCCCCGCGGCAAAGATGTCGGCCCGGAGTCCCCAGGCCTCGTACTTGGCGTGGTTCTGCTCCACCAGCTCCTTGACGTGAGCCAGCACCAGCACCCGGCCACGGGCCTTGCGGGCCAGTTCGGCGATCACCAGGCTTTTGCCGGCCCCGGTGGGCAGCACCACCACGGCGGGATCCGGGTGTTTGCGAAAGTGGCTGATGACGGCGTTGACCGCGTCGGTTTGATAGGGTCTGAGAACGAACATGGGGAACGGCTGTGGTGCAAGATGGCGCCATTATAGGGATCTTGCGGGGAAAATGCAGCGAAGGGGGCGTGCTGACAGGAAGCGGGCCGGCAGGATGCCGGCCCGTGCAGGTCAGGGACCTCAGTGGAAGGGGAACAGGTAGTTGAGCCAGCTACCCATGCGCATCAGGATCTTGCGCATGATGGCCACGTGGTGGAAGTGCTCGGTATAGATGGCGGCCTGACCGCTGGAACCCGCGATCACCTGGTAGTTTGCCCATTCGGGATCGGTGATCTCGAGCACGATGGGCAGGCGACCCGGTACCTGTGCCGAGGTCTGATCGATAAGACCCGCCTGTGCCTGGATATTGCCCGGTGCCATGGCCGGGATAACGGACTGCACCTTGGCCTTGAAGATGCGGCCCGGAATGCCGTCGAGCACGACTTCGGCCTCGTCACCCGCCTTGAGCCGCTGCATGCTGTTCTGCCAGAACCAGCCGACATAGGCATTGGCATCTTCATGAATGAAGGTCATCACGGGGCGGAACATGAAGGGGGCGGCAATCATGCCCGGGCGCAATGCCAGTTGTACGACATGACCGTCACTCGGGGCGTAGACCACGGTCTGCTCCAGATCGTACTTGGCGATGTTGAGCTGGGCACCCAGGTCATTGAGGGTCGCTTTCTGCTGATCAATTTGGGCGACGATGTCATCCACGTTGGCCTGGGTGACGTCGAGGTCGCGCTGTTTGCCGATGCCCCGTCGCATCAGCTCCTGGGCGCGATCCCTGTCCAGGCTGGCGGATCGCAGGCGGGCGTCCAGAGCCTTCAGAAAATCGGTGTTGGAGGCGAGGCGCGCCGTCAGGCTGGCGACCTTCTCCTGGAAGGGCTCAGCGTCGATGCGAAACAGCACATCCCCTTTCTTGACCGGCTGGTTGGGCTTGACCGGGACGTCGGTGACACGCCCCTTGACCAGGGGCACGACCGGGGTGGAGACATAATAGTTGCGAGCCAGCTCGGAATAGGGGTGGTTGTAGTTCATCAGCATGATGAGTGTGCCGATGATGATGACGCCACCCAGTACGGCGGTCGGCACGGTCCACTTGTTGAGCGGGATCTTGAAGATCTTGAAAATACCTATGCAGAGGGCTGTATAGGTGAGAATAAGTAGCAGGTCCATGGGGCGTTACCTATTTGTCGGTCTGTTCGAGCGTGGTCATGCGAGCCTGCAGTGCTGCCAGCTCCTCTTTGAGTGCGCTGATCTCTGTCTCGTCATGTTGTAGGCGTTGCGAGAAGCCCCAGCCGCGATCGGGGCGATAAATCGTGGCCCAGATCCAGAGGAAGGGCCAGAGCACGTGCAGGGTGAACAGGCTGACCCAGCCTGCCACGTGAATGGCGTCCTGGTGGGGGTGATTACGGTGCTTGGCAATTTCATATGGAATATCGTGAATGACGATAATGCCATCTTAAATGCGAAAGGGGACTCCCTCCGACGTAGGTGGGAGGGGAATTTCGCCGGGGCGTCAGCCCCGCTGGTTTTGAATGTATTGCTTGATCACCTCCAACGGTGCTCCGCCGCAAGAGCCCGCAAAGTAAGAGCGTGAC
>NZ_JALIHH010000252.1:0-512 GCF_022869435.1 Aeromonas sp. LsrichE-8G | reverse complement strand
AACACCCTGATCCTTAACGCGCTCACGTCACCCCGTTTCTAACTCGAGTGTTCAGATTGGGTCAACTCACTTCTCCTCTTTCTCATCGATTCTCCCTTCAGTGACAGCCGGTGAGCGTTGTGCATCAGCCGGTCCAGGATCGCATCTGCCAGAGTGTTGTCCCCCAAGCTCGCGTACCACTCTTCCGTTGGCAGCTGACTGACCACGACCGTCGAGTATTTCCCGTACCGATCATCCATGATCTCCAGCAGGGCGTTGCGCTGCTCGGCATTCACCGCTTCCAGTCCCCAGTCATCCAGGATCAGCAGCTCTATCCTTGCCAGTTGACCCAGCAGTCTGGCGTAACTGCCATCTACCTTGGCCTGGCTCAGCTCAAGTAGCAGACGCGGCAGCCGGTAGTAACGAGTGCTGTGCCCCTGCTGACAGGCTTGGTAGCCCAGCGCACAGGCTAGGTAGGTTTTTCCGCAGCCACAGGGGCCGGTAATGAGCAGGTTCTGGCCCCGGCGCAGCCA
>NZ_JALIHH010000028.1:0-41011 GCF_022869435.1 Aeromonas sp. LsrichE-8G | reverse complement strand
CAAAAATAAGGGCCGGAAACAAAGACAGGCTCGATTCAGTCCCGATACAGGGGGGTTATGTAGGATCCTCGTTGACTCTCCCCTTTAGACACCCTCTAATTGACAGCCTGGACCCTTATCATCATGCATCTTATGAAAATCCTTTTGGTCGAAGACGACAAGCTGCTCAATCACCACCTCACCACGCTGCTGACCGAGGCCCAGAATCAGGTTCACAGCACGGACAACGCCCAGGTGGCGCTGCACTATGCGACCGACTACCCCATCGATGTCGCCATCATCGATCTGGGCCTGCCTGACATGGATGGCCTTCAGCTCATCACCCGCCTGCGCGAGCAGCAGATCCCCTTTCCCATCATTGTGCTGACGGCCAGAGGCAACTGGCAGGACAAGGTGGAAGGACTGGAGGCCGGGGCGGACGACTATCTGGTCAAGCCCTTCCAGAAGGACGAGCTGCTGGCCCGCCTCAATGCGCTGGTACGACGCAGCGCCGGTTTCATCTCCCCCAGGGTGAAGGCGGGTGACTACGAGCTGGATCTCTCCCGCAAGGAGCTGACCATCGCCGGCGAAGTCACCGTACTTACCAGCTTCGAGTATCTGATCCTGGAGTACCTGATGCGCAACGCCCGCCAGGTGGTTTCCAAGCAGCAACTGCTGGACCAGCTCTACGGGGATGGCGAAGGGGATCCCAACACCATAGAGGTGATGGTGAGCCGACTGCGCAAGAAACTGGATCCGGAGGGGCTTATCCAGCCCATTTCCACCATCCGGCGCCAGGGTTACATCTTCAACCTCTCCTGCAGTTGATGCCCCTTGCCATGCTGCACCCCATGACACTGATCCGTCGCTCACTGCACCTCAAGCTGATGCTGAGCGCCATGCTGGTCATCGCGCTCATCATGGCCTTCTCCGTCTATATCCTCTACCTCGGCCACGCCGAGGAGCAGGCCCAGAAAGCCAGTGTCCGCATGCAGGAGAACCTCTCCAAGCTGTTCTCGTCCAAGCAGCCGGAGCCCCATGCCATGACGGATCTTGGCAAGCTCACCCCGGATGCCATCGACCCCAATCTCGACACCCTCATCTGCCGCTCCGATGGAGAGCTGAGCTGGTCCAGCCTGCACATGCCCGAGGTGATCACCATCAAGGAGACCATCTGCCGGGATTTGATGAAGTACCTTGGGGGCCTGGATCAGGACTATTTCTTCAAGCTGCACACCATCAAGAATGGCGAGAGCTACTTCATCTACAGCCTGCGCTTCCTGCGCAACCACGGCGACGGCCCCACGACCTACTACGTGGTGATGGTCGATTCCGCCAAGCGCTACCAGGCCCAGACCCGGGACTATCTCTACCGGTGCATTCGCCAGGCGCTGCTCGCCTACTGTCTGCTGGGCGCTCTGTTGCTGCTCACCAGTTTCTGGAGCCTCTCCTCCCTGCGCACCATGGCGCGCCAGATTGACGAGATCCGCGCTGGTACGCGAGAGGCGCTGTCAAACGACTACGAGCGTGAGCTGACCCCCCTGACCGGCTCGGTCAACCAGTTGCTGGAGAACGAACGCCAGCAGACCCAGCGCTACCAGCACGCCCTCAACGATCTCGCCCACAGCCTGAAAACCCGGCTGGCGCTCATCCAGATCACCGCCCAGGAGCTCAAGCTCGGCCACGACATCCATGACAACATCAATGAACAGATCACCACCATGGATCAGATCATCCAGTACCAGCTGCGCCGCGCCGTCACCGGGCGAAAGCGCCTCGCAAGCAAGGGCACCGAACCGGTTCCCCTCATCGAGAAGCTGCTGGCCAGTCTCGCCAAGGTCTATCGCCACAAGAAGCTGCAGACCAGCTTCCAGTTTGACGACGATGTCTTCTTCCACGGCGAGCAGGGCGATCTGATGGAGCTGATGGGCAACCTGCTGGACAACGCCTGCAAGTTCGCCATCAGCGAGATCCGGGTTCATGTCCGCCACCGGGAGAGCGGTCTGCTCATCGTGGTGGAAGACGACGGTCCCGGCATCGATCCCGGCAAATCGCAGCAGATCTTCCAGCGCGGCGTGCGAGCTGACAGCTCCCCCGGCCAGGGGATTGGCCTCGCCGTGGTGACCGAAATCGTTCACAGCTACGGCGGCAAGATCCGGGTGGATGAGTCTCCCCTCGGCGGCGCCCGCTTCCAGATGACCCTTCCCTAACCCCTGATGAGGGAAGGGCTCATGACGCCCTTCCCTCCCCTCTGCTCACTCCTGATTGCCCATCACCCAGCTGTCATTTCTCCCTGTTCGAGTAGTGGCTGTCGTCATGAGTGGTGACACGGAAAAGCCATGCAACCTGGCGATAATGCAGAGCAACCCCCTCCCAACCTCCCCCTTCTTAAGGGGGAGGAGCATTCCTGTCCGCTTTTTAAGGTTGTCCGTTTTACCTGTTGGTCAGAGCCATTTGGGATGATGGCTGACTGTTTTGCTCCCTCCCCTTACCAAGGGGAGGGCCGGGGTGGGGTTCTTGCAATCATCTTATGACGACAACGCCTAGCCAAATCCCCTCTCCTTCCACAACAGGCAGATGGCGACAGTCGGGCTCTCGGGGCGGTCACGAAAGTACAAAGCGGGATCGCGCAGATAAAAAAAACCGGCCGCGAGGGCCGGTAAAACAGTTCAGGCTTGTCAGGTGACAATGCGCACCCAGCGGATGAAGACCGGTTTCACATCCCTATGAAGCCCCGTCCTCTTGAGTACGTGGGCCTACTCTACGCTAGGGCCACTGAATCAGGGCTGAACCGCAATAAAATTGTTTCTCTAGCCTGTCAGAGACGGATCCCGAGCGACTGGCGCAGATAAGCCCCTGCCCCGAGCAGCCCCGGTCCTTCATGGGTGATAAGGAAGACCGGAATGTCTTTGAGATAAGGCTTGAAGCGCCCCTTGTCCTCGAAGGCGACCCGAAAGCCCGATCCGATGAAGAACTCCTGGAAACGCGGCACGATGCCACCGGCGATGTAGACACCGCCGAAGGTGCCCATGTTGAGGGCCAGGTTGCCGGCAAAGCGGCCCATGAGCACGCAGAACAGGCTCAAGGTGCGACGGCAATCGAGGCAATCCCCCGCCAGCGCGCGCTCGGTGATGTCCTTGGGGGCAAAAGGTTCGGGCTCGCGGCCATCGGATTTGACTAGGCCGCGATAGAGATTGACGAGCCCGGGGCCCGAGAGGAAACGCTCCGCCGACACATGGCCCAGCTCGCCGCGCATCACCTGCAGCACCGCATCTTCCTCTTCCGTGTTGGCGGCGAAGTCCACGTGACCGCCCTCACCCGGCAGGCTCAGCCACTGCTCACCGGCCTGCACCAGGTGGGCGACGCCAAGGCCGGTCCCTGCGCCATAAATGGCGATGGGCTTGCCGGCTACCGGGGCCGCGCCCCCGAGCTGGATGCGATCGCTCTCGCCGAGCACGGGCACCGCCATGGAGACGGCTGTGAAATCGTTGATCACCTGCAGGCGCGCAAGGCCGAGATTGGCCTGCATCTCGCGGATGGAGAACTCCCAGCTGTGGTTGGTCATGGCGACCCAGTCACCGTTGATGGGACAGGCGATGGCGATGCACGCCTCGCCCACGGTGGCATCGTGCTCTTCGAGATAGAGGCGTACCACGGCCTCCAGGCTGGGGTGGGCCAGCCCCGAATAGGTTTTTGCCTGGGAAATGGCGCCCGTCGCCAGTTCGCAGAGGGCCAGCCGGGCATTGGTACCGCCAACGTCGCCCACCAGCGCATGGGTATGCTGCATAACAAACTCCTTCGTTACCGACTCGGGGCGGCCCTTACCGTCCCGACATTATTATTTGGCTGCAATACTACTCGAGCCCGCAGCCGGGCTGCGCGATTTATGCAGACAAGTGTGCGCCCGCTCACAGTGTTGTTGCTTTGCAACATTTGTAAGCGTTTTCAAGACGCAAATGGAAGTTTGCAACTAAAAACACGAAATAATTAGACATGAGTCATACTTTGCAGGGCCGAGATTAGTTCCGATAAGCGCTTGTCTTGTATAGTCATCGCGGAGATTGGAAACCTGCTTGAGCTGTGAATTTAGTGCACAGACACTGAAGTTAAATTACAAAAATGCCTGGTGGTAATGATGAATACCCTCGATAAAATTACGAACAATCTGGAAAGTTTCAGTAAATCAGAGCGTAAGGTGGCTGAAGTGATCCTGGCCTCACCCCAGACCGCCATTCACTCCAGCATTGCTACCCTGGCCAAGCTGGCCGATGTGAGCGAACCGACCGTCAACCGTTTCTGCCGTCGCCTCGATACCAAGGGTTTTCCCGATTTCAAGCTGCACCTGGCCCAGAGTCTGGCCAACGGCACCCCTTATGTGAACCGCCACGTGGAAGCGGAAGACGGCCCGGACACCTATACCGCCAAGATCTTCGAATCCACCATGGCCTGCCTCGATGCCGCCAAGAACAGCCTGGACATCTCGGCCATCAACCGCTGCGTCGACATTCTGACCCAGTCCAAGAAGATCAGCTTCTTTGGTCTGGGCGCCTCCTCCGCCGTCGCCCGGGATGCCCAGAACAAGTTCTTCCGCTTCAACATCCCCGTGGTGAGCTTCGATGACATCGTCATGATGCGCATGAGCTGCATCAACAGCAGCGAAGGGGACGTGGTTGTCCTCATCTCCCACACAGGCCGCACCAAGGCATTGGTGGAAATTGCCGCGCTGGCCCGGGAAAACGATGCCACCGTCATCGGCATGACCGCCAAGGACTCTCCCCTGGCCCGCGAATGCAACCTGGTGCTCTCCATGGACGTGCCGGAAGACACCGACGTCTACATGCCCATGGCCTCGCGCATCGCCCAGCTCGCCCTGGTGGACGTGCTGGCCACCGGTTTCACCCTGCGCCGTGGCATGAAATTTCGCGAAAACCTGAAGAAAGTCAAAGAAGGTTTGCGCGAATCCCGCTTTGATACCCCGCACTCCTCCTGATCATTCGGGGGTCCGCCCCCGACTGTCTATGCCAACGGGCTTGGTGTAGTATCGAAATTCAATCAAACAAGGCCACCCAGATGGCCTGCCAGTTGGCGCCATGCCACATGCTTGACGGGGCAGTATTTCAAGTCATATCAACTTCACATTGGAGTCTTTCATGCCAAGACGTACAAAGATTGTTACCACACTCGGTCCGGCGACCGATCGCGACGGCATTCTCGAGGGGATCATTCGCGCCGGTGCCGACATGGTGCGGATGAACTTCTCCCACGGCACTCCTGAAGATCATATCCAGCGCGCCAACCAGGTGCGTGACATCGCCGCCAAGCTGGGCCGCCACGTGGCCATCATGGGCGATCTGCAAGGCCCCAAGATCCGCGTCTCCACCTTCAAGGATGGCAAGATCTACCTCGCCATCGGTGACAAGTTCATTCTCGATGCCGCCCTCGGCAAGGGAGAAGGCTGCCAGGAACAGGTTGGCATCGACTACAAGAGCCTGCCGCAGGACGTGGTATCCGGTGACATCCTGCTGCTGGACGATGGCCGCGTGCAACTGAAGGTCGAGCAGGTCGAAGGCACCCGCATCCACACCACGGTGACCGTGGCCGGCCCGCTCTCCAACAACAAGGGCATCAACAAGAAGGGTGGCGGCCTCTCCGCCCCCGCCCTGACCGAGAAGGACAAGGAAGACATCAAGACCGCCGCCCGCATGAACGTGGACTACCTGGCGGTCTCCTTCCCCCGCAGCGGCGATGATCTGCGCTACGCCCGCGAACTGGCCCGCGAAGCTGGCTCCAACGCCAAGATCGTGGCCAAGGTCGAGCGCGCCGAGACCGTCGCCAGCGACGAGGCGATGGAAGACATCATCCTCGGCTCCGATGCCGTCATGGTGGCCCGTGGCGATCTCGGCGTCGAAATCGGCGACCCCGAACTGGTGGGTGTGCAGAAGAAGCTCATTCGCCACTCCCGCCGCCTGAATCGCGTGGTCATCACCGCGACCCAGATGATGGAGTCCATGATCAACGCGCCGCTCCCGACCCGTGCCGAAGTCATGGACGTGGCCAACGCCGTGCTTGACGGTACCGATGCGGTGATGCTCTCCGCCGAGACCGCCGCCGGCCAGTTCCCCATCGAGACCGTGACCTCCATGGCCAGCGTCTGTGTGGGCGCCGAGAAGCACCCGAGCCTGAACGTCTCCAACCACCGCATGAGCTACACCTTCACCTCGGTGGAAGAGGCGGTGGCCATGTCCACCATGTATGCGGCCAACCACCTGGAAGGAGTCAAGGCGATCGTGGCGCTGACCGAGTCGGGCACCACCCCGCTGCTGATGTCCCGCATCAGCTCCGGCCTGCCCATCTTCGCCATGTCTCCTCACAACAAGACCCTGGCCTGGGCCAACCTCTACCGCGGCGTCACTCCCGTGCTGTTTGATGGCGACGAGACCAAGCCGGTCTACGAGGTGTGCCGCGACGCGCTGGACGTGCTCAAGGCCAAGGGACTGCTGCAAAGCGGCGACATGGTATTGCTCACCCACGGCGACAAGATGGAGACCGTCGGCAGCACCAACACCTGCAAGGTGATGATGGTCGAGTAATCGCCCCTTCTCCCTGAAACAAAAACGGCTCCCGCGGGAGCCGTTTTTTATGGGGCCAGCCCAGGTTCAACCGCGAAACAGCTCCACCTTGTCTCCATCCTGCAGGCTGCCGGCGCCGCGCACCACCACCTTGTCTCCCTGCTTGAGAGCGCCGCTCACCGCCACCTCCCGGCTGTCCCCAAAGAGCACGGTGACCGGCACCCGGTTCACCGTGAGCGCCTCGCCGCGCTGCTCCACCTGATAGACCACGCTTCCCTCGGTGCCGAGCACCAGGGCATCCCGTGGCAGCAGCATGGTGTGCTGCTCTCCCATTGGCAGCGCCACCCGCACTGGCGAGCCGATGATGAACGTGCCCGCTTCCGGCTTGAGGCGCAGCTCGATGAGCCGGGACTTGGGATCGGCGCTCGCCGCCCGCTGGTAATAGATGGCGTGGCTGCTGAGCTGCTCCCCTTCCACCCGCAACCGGGTCTGGGTGACCAGTTGCCGGGCCCAGGCGATAGGCGCACGCAACCGGATGTCCGGCTGGTCCGGATTGACCAGCTCAAGCGCCTGTTCGCCCGCATCCACATGCTCCCCCGGCTGGATGAAGTGTTCATTCACCACTCCGTCAAACGGGGCAAAGATGCGGCTTCTGCGCAGCTGCTCCTCAATCTGGCGCACCTGCACCCGCGCCAGCTGCTCGGCCAGCTCAGCCTGCTCCACGTCATAGCGCGCCTTGTCATACTGGCTCTGGGAGGCACTCTTTTGCTGGTGCAAACGATCCAGGCGCTGGAACTCGGCGCGAGCGTAACGCAGATTGCTCCCCTCTCTGGCTTGTTCCGCCCTCGCCTGCTCCAGCGAGAGGCGCAAGGTCGCGCTGTCCAGGCGCAGCAACTCGTCCCCCGCCTTCACCCGGCTGCCAAACTCGGCTATCCACTCCACCCGACCGCTCACTTCGGCGCTGAGCGCCGCCTGCTGGCGGCTCGCCACCGTGCCGCTGACCCAGATGCTGGCCCCCGCCTCTCCCTGGGCCACCTCCGCCAGCGTCACCATCTTGCTTTGTGCAAGCGCAGGCAGCCCGCCAGCCAGCAGCAGGGCCCCCACCACTATCCTTGTGAAACCTTGTGTCATCGATGAGCTCCTTGCTCAGGCACGCTGCCGAAGGGCGTGCGGTATGTCGGTCTGCCCCCCCAACCGCAGGAAGGCGGGCAACAGGATCAGGGTGAAGAGGGTGCTGCAGCTCATGCCGCCGACGATGACGGTGGCCAGCCCCCGGTAGATTTCGCTCCCCTCGCTCGGACTCAGCATCAGGGGCAGCATGCCGAAGATGCTGGTGAGGCTGGTCATGGCGATGGGACGCATCCGGCTTTGCAGAGCATCGGTGACTGCCGACTGTCGGCTCATCCCCTCCCGCTCGGCCATCCTGGTCTGGTGCACCAGCAGAATGGCGTTGTTGACCACCAACCCGAGCAGGATGACGAAGCCGATGATGGTGAGCAAGTCCATCGGCAGCGGCGCCACCAGACCGCTCAGGTGCAGCGCCAGCACACCGCCTACGGTGGCGAGCGGCAAGGTGAGCAGCACCAGCACGGCATCCTTGAGGGAGGCAAAGACCCCCCACAGCAGAATGAGCAATATCATCACGGCGAACAGGAAGATGCTGCCGAGGTTGCCGAGCGCCTGCTGCAGGCTGTCGGCATTGCCGGCGACCCGCAGCTCCCCCCCGGCTGGCAGCAACGGCCGGATGGCGGCAAAGCTCTTGTGCTGCAGGGTGTCGAGTACCTGCTCCATGCTCATCCCCGCAGGGGGCGAAATCTGCAGACTGATGCTGCGCCGCCCATCGGATCGGAAGATGCTCTCAGGCCCGAGTTGCGGCTCCACCCGCAGCAGTTCCCCAAGGGGAACGATGCGCCCGGACGGGGTAGCAAGCGGCACCGCCTTAAGCTCGTCCGGGTTGGCGGAGGCCTGCCCCATCAGCAGGATGTCGAGCCGCTCATCCCCGTCGAAATATTCGCCGACCCGCAGACCATCGCCAAAGGTCTGGATGATGGCGGGCATGGGGGAGCGATCCCAGCCCACCTCGGCCAGGCGCCTGTCCTGGGGCACCAGCCGAAGCTCGGGAGCGGTGAAATCGAGTCCGGGCTCTGGCCTGACCTGGGCGCCGGGCAAGTCCCGCTGCACTATGGTCATGCTCTCCCGGGCCGCCTGATAGAGTTCGGGCAGCCCGCCCCCCTGGATCAGCAGGGAGATGCTGTTTTCACTGTCAAAACCGCCAAACAGGGACCCCTGACCGCCAAACACCCGGGTGTCGGGAATGCCCACCAGCAATTGCTTCATCAAGAGCTGCTCCAGCACCTTGATCTGGTTATCCTCCTTTGGCCGCACCCCGATCTGGGCACCGCCCGGGTAGCGCAGGATGTAGTAGTTCTTGAGGACAGGCTCCTTCTCCCCTTTCATATAGGGGTCGAGGCGGGCAATCAGGGTATCGATCACCTCCTCCCGCTGGGCCTTGAGATTGACCCCGGGGGTGAAACTCATCCAGACGTCGATGGCGTCCCGCTTCACATCCGGCAGGTAGTTCATCTTGGGCAGCAGCAGCCAGCTCGCCAGCACAGGCCCCGTCATCATCAGGACGATGATGGCCCAGCGCCTGGGGGCGGTGGCAGTCCAGCGGATCACATGGCGAGTGGCGCGGCACCACAGGCGCTCAAAGGGATCAATCAGCCGCTCGTGCCCCATCCAGCGCGCCGCCACCGAAGGCAACACCGTGACCGCCACCACCATGGAGACGGTCACCGCGCAGGCGATGGTGAGCGCAAGATCGGCAAACAACTGCCCTTCCACATCGTTGAGCAGGAGCACCGGCAGGAAGATGGCGACCGTGGTCAGGGTGGACGCCACCAGAGCGGTCCACACCCGGCGGGTGCCCTCCAGCGCCGCCTCTCCCTTGCTGATATCACCCCGCTCATGGCGCCGGTAGATGCTCTCCAGCACCACGATGGCGGCGTCGAGCACCATGCCGACCGCAAACGCAATGCCCGCCAGGGAGATGATATTGAGGGTTCGCCCCATCACCTTGAGCAAGCAGAAGGTGAGCATGATGCTGATGGGGATGGCGATCGCGATCATCAGGGTCGCCTTGAGCTGGCGCAGAAAGACCCAGAGGATGGCGCAGGAGAGCAGCACTCCTAGCCCCAGGTTGGCGGTCACCATGCTCACCGCCCGGTTGATGTAGAGAGAAGCGTCAAACGACTGCTCCATGTGCAGGCCAACCGGCTCCAGCACCTCCCGGTTGAGCTCCCCGACCTTGGCCTTGATCCCCTCGAGCGCCGCCAGGGCATTGGCACCGCTCTCCTTGAAGATCTGCGCCGCGATGGCGGTGTTGCCGTTCTGGATGCGCAGCACCGGGTTCTCCTCCCGGGCCACTCTGATCTCGGCAACGTCCCGCAGATAGATGGGCAGGCCGTCACGCCAGTCCACCACCTTGTCCCCCAGGGCCGCCACGTCATAGCGACCGGCAAAGCGCAGCTTGTACTCCCAGCGGCCGATGTCGAGGGTGCCGGCCGACACATCCCAGCCCGTCGTTGCCCGGCTGGCGAGCACCGGGATCTCCACCCCCAGCTCGGCGGCGCGGTAAGGGTCGAAACGGATCTGGATCTGGCGCTCGTTGATCCCCTCGATGTCGACCGTGGACACCCCGGGGATCCGCTCCAGCTCGGGCTTGACCCTCGCCTCGATCAGCGCCTGGTGATCGTCTATCTCCCCCTTGGCGCCGGGCAGTTGCTGGATGAAGAAGAAGGTCAGGGTGTCGTTGCTGCTGTAGTTGTTGACGTAAGGGCCACCGATGTTGTCCGGCAGTCCCGAGACCCGGTTCAGGCGGGAGATGACATCAAGCTGGGCCCGCTGCATGTCGGTGCCGAGGGCAAACTCCATGTCGATTTCGGTGAAGCCGGGGTAGCTGTTGCTGCTGAGGCTCTTGAGCCCCTGTACCCCCTGCATCTCCTGCTCGATGGGATCGGTTATCTCCGACTCCATCTCCTGGGGCGAGGCCGAGCGCCAGTCCACCGTGATGTTGAGGTGAGGACGGTCTATGTCGGGGAACAGCTGGACGGGCAGTCCCCGGATGCTGAGCAGGCCCAGCAAAAAAATCAGCACGACCGAGACCGCCACCCAGATGGGGCGTTCGATCGCCGTTTTGGCGAGGTTCATTCACTCTTCCTGAGTTGTTGTTATCGGCCATTCCGATGGCCTTGCTTCCTGCCCCAAGGGTGGGGGCCATTGCATTAAACTGGAATTAATCGACCTTGTAAATGCCTGGTTAAACAACAAAAAACCGGCCACTAGGGCCGGTTGTCGGTTTATGCTCGAGGTCAGGCTGCATGCTCGACCGGGCTCGTTTGAGGCAAACCTTCCAGCTCGCCAGGAGCGAAGTTGTCCACCTGGATAGCCTCGTAGCGCAGGGCATCGGCGGCCAGCAGCTTGTCCGCCTCCTCCTTGCCGAGGATGGACTGGGACAGGGCCGCAGCCACCAGCTCAGGCAGCGCCAGCTTGCGGGGCAGTCTGCCCTCTTTCTGGGCCTGCACCAGCTTCTTCTCGATGGGCTGCACCGAGACCATGGCCTGGAAGGCACGCTCCATCAGCCCCACCGGATCCGCCTCGTCCTTGCCCACATAACAGAGCGCGGTCAGACGATCCCGGAACTCGCCCGGCGTCATCATGGCCAGACAGATGGCATGGCAGCGATCGTCCGCCGGCATCTTGTAACCGACGCCGAACGGGAACACCACCCGCTTGAGTACGGCACCCACCACCTTGTTCGGGAAGTTCTGGAAGAAGCCCTCGAACGCCTTGCCAATCAGGTAGAGGTTGCGCTCCACCGCGTACTGCACGAACGGCAGGTCAGAGACCATGCGGCCCTGATCCTCGTAATGCTTGAGGGTGGCGGAGGCCAGGTAGAGGTGGCTCAGCACGTCACCCAGACGGGCGGAGATCATCTCCTTGCGCTTGAGATCCCCGCCCAGCATCAGCATGGAGACGTCGGCGCACAGGGCCAGACCCTTGCTCATGCGAGAGAGCTGCTTGTAGTAGCGGGCGGTTTCGCCAGCTACCGGCGCGCTGTTGAACTGGCCCAGGGTCAGCCCCTGGAACAGGGCACCGAAGAAGTTGCCGGTACCGAAGGCGATGTGTTTCATCAACAGGGCGTCAAACTTCTCGAGACCGCGCTCCACATCGGTGTCGGCCGCCGCTTCCAGCTCGGCAAACACATACGGATGGCAGCGGGTGGCCCCTTGCCCGAAGATCATCAGGTTGCGGGTCAGTATGTTGGCCCCTTCCACCGTGATGGCTACCGGGATGCCCATGTAGGCGTAGCCGGTGTAGTTTTTCGGGCCCAGCTGGATGGCGCGACCGGCGTGGATGTCCATGGAGTCATCCATCACCTGGCGGGCCATCTCGGTCATGTGGTACTTGGAGATCGCGGTGACGATGGCCGGTGCCTGACCCAAATCCAGGGAACCTGCGGTCATGCGACGAGCCCCTTCCAGCTGATAGGTGAGGCCGCCAATGCGGGCCAGCGCTTCCTGCACCCCTTCAAACTTGCCGATGGACATGCCGAACTGTTTGCGCACGTAGGAGTAGGCGCCCACGGTGCGGCTCGCCATGTGACCACAGGCGGTGCCAAGGGCAGGCAGCGAGATGCCGCGACCGGCGGAGAGGCACTCCACCAGCATGCGCCAGCCGCGGCCGGCGTAATCCGGGCCGCCGATGATCCAGTCGAGCGGAATGAACACATCCTTGCCGAAGGTCGGGCCGTTCAGGAACGCCAGCCCCATGGGGTAGTGGCGATCGCCGACGCGCACGCCTGGGTGACTGGTCGGGATCAGCGCACAGGTGATGCCGATCTCTTCCTTGTCACCCAGCAGTTTTTCCGGGTCATAGAGCTTGAACGCCAGCCCCAGCACGGTGGCGCGCGGCGCCAGGGTGATGTAGCGCTTGTTCCAGTTCAGGCGAATGCCCAGCACCTCTTCACCCTTGTGCATCCCCTTGCAGACGATCCCCTTGTCCGGGATAGCGCCCGCATCGGAGCCCGCTTCCGGCCCGGTCAGGGCGAAGCAGGGTACCTCCTTGCCGTTGGCCAGCCCCGGCAGCCAGAAATCTTTCTGGGCCTGGGTGCCGTAATGCATCAGCAGCTCGCCCGGGCCGAGGGAGTTGGGCACCATGACGGTGACCGCGACGCTCAGGCTCTTGGTGGCGATACGGGTGACGATGGTGGAGTTGGCAATCGCCGAGAACTCGCGGCCGCCGTAGGATTTCGGGATGATCAGGGAGAAGAAGCCTTCTTTCTTCAGATAGTCCCACACCGGCTCCGGCAGGTCCTTGGTCTCGTTGACGATCTTGAAGTCGTCCACCATGGCGAGCAGGGTTTCGACCTGGTTGTCGATAAAGGCCTGCTCTTCTGCGCTCAGCTCGGCCTTGCCGTAGCCGTGCAGTTTCTTCCAGTCCGGGTTGCCGCGAAACAGCTCCCCGTCCCACCAGACGGAGCCGGCCTCCATGGCCTCCCGCTCGGTGGCCGACAGGGGCGGCAGTATCTTCTTGAAGATGCCGAACACGGGGCGGGTCACCACCTTTTTACGGATGGCGGGGACACCGAGCACCACGGCTATCGCCAGCACCAGCAGGACAAGCAATGTGATCATACCGAAGTTCCTTCTATTTCACTGTTTCCGTTGATTATTGTTAGGTGTTACACGGCCAGGGAGAGCCTGGTCGACTCCACGGGCGCCCCGACACCGGACGCCAGATAAGGAATGACGTTGCGCACCAGCCCTTCCACATCGAGCTGCTGGCCAAAATCGGCCTGGGCGATGTCACGCAGGGCATCCGCAGAGGCCATGGTGAAGACGACGGTGCCCAGGGTGAAGTGCAGGCGCCAGAACAGATCCGCTGGCGACAAATCCGGATTGGCCTTGGAGATGGCCTGGGTGATCCCGTGCAGGGTCGCCCCATAATGGGTGGTAATAAAGCGGCGCAGGTGACCCTGACTGTCGATATAGCCGCGCCCCAGCAACTGCATGAAAAGCGCCGGGCCATTCGCCCTGACGGCCGACAGTTTCATCAGGGGTTCGACAAAGCTCTCGAACACCTGCAACAGGGTCAGCTGATCCTGCGCCATCAACGTCTGCAACCGCCCGTCCAGTGCCGGCATGAAGAGGCTCAGATAACGGTCGAGTACCGCCTGGATAAGCTCCTTCTTGGAGCCGAAGTGATAATTGACCGAAGCCAGGTTCACATCGGCCTCGCTGGTGATCAGACGCAACGAGGTATCGGCGAACCCCCGCTCGGCAAACAGCACCTCGGCGGCATCGAGAATACGGTTCTTGGTATCGATTTTACTCACTGGACACCTCACTTAAACGAATGTTTAAAAAGTACGTTTCACGCCCACCCATGTCAAGAGAATGTGAACAAGTGTTGGCTAAATGTTTTTAATCAAAAAAGAGGGAAGATGGCGGGAACTTCGCGGCGAGACGGCACTCTATATCTATGCCACTGCAATTAAACATTAAGTCTCGCCCAACCTGCGTCATGCTAGTTGGGCATTTTTTTACCCTGCCGTCACCCGATGCGCCGACAGAGAACCAAAAAAAACCGTCGCAGGGGCGACGGCGGGGAAAACGGGTCTGACCATCCAGTGTCGACCCATCGATGGGTGTTCAGGCTTGCATCGATGTCGCCATCCTCGCAGTGAAACGTCATCAGACTTTGTCAGCACAGACCCAAATTGTGACAAAGTATGGCAACCAGCCACATGGCCCGGCTTCGCCAATCTTGCTATGCTGTCGCCTCATGCCAGAGGGGAGAGAAGATGAAGTATACGGTCGATACCCACACGCACACCGTCGCCAGCACCCACGCCTACAGCACCATTCACGATTACCTGCCCATCGCCAAAGCCAAGGGAATCAAGCTGTTCGCCACCACGGACCATGGCCCGGACATGGCAGATGCCCCGCATTACTGGCATTTCGTCAATCTGCACGTGTTGCCCAGGGTCGTGGACGGGGTCGGCATCCTGCGCGGCATCGAAGCCAACATCAAGAATATCGACGGTGAAATAGACTTCCCTGAGCGCTACGAATCGCGGCTCGACATGATCATGGCGGGCTTTCACGAACCGGTGTTTCCCCCCTGCGATCAGGCGACCCACACCCAGGCCATGATCAACGCCATTCGAAGTGGTCGGGTCGACATGATAAGCCACCCCGGCAATCCCGCCTTCCCCATCGATATCCAGGCGGTGGTCAAGGCAGCGGCAGAGTATCGAGTGGCGCTGGAGGTCAACAACTCCTCGTTCAGTCACTCCCGTGCAGGCAGTGAAAGCAACTGCCGCGCCATCGTCGAGGCGGCGCGCGATCTGGGTGCCTACCTCACTTTCGGCTCCGACTCCCACGTGGCATTCAGCCTCGGCGACTTTGATCACTGCCATCGGCTGGTCACCGAAGCCAACTTCCCACATGAGCGGATCCTGGCCCGCTCCCCCCGCGCACTGCTCGATTTTCTCGAGAGCCGCGGCCGTGCTCACATCCCGGAGTTCATTGACCTCTGATATGCCTTAACATCATGAGCCAACTCATAAAATCGAGTTGGCTCAATTGACTTGTCCGGCTTTTTTCACGACTCTGAACATCAAACCGCCGGTATAGCTCAGTTGGTAGAGCAGCGCATTCGTAATGCGAAGGTCGTAGGTTCGACTCCTATTACCGGCACCAGACAGACGAAGGGTTGGCCTCAGTGCGAGGCCAACCCTTCGTGCTTTTTGTCCCGGGTCTCGGGCCAAGACGCCGGTGTAACTGCGCCAGAACACCCTCCCCTTCCAGGACACCACCATCCGCGACGGTCCTGTTCATCTTTCAGAGCCTGACGCACCAACCTGGCCCCACCATCAGAGAGGGCAGCCAGGCAGCCACGCCCCAGCTGCACCTGGGTGAGCATCGTTATCCCGGGGCCCCTCAGCGCTGGGCATAGATCTGGTCGAACACCCCGCCCTCCTTGAAGTGAGTGCGCTGGATCACAGGCCACTCGCCGAAGGTCTTCACCACGTCGAGGAAGGTGGCGTTCGGGAAACGGTCTGCAAACTCGGCGAGGATCGCCGGGTTGCGCGGGCGTAGATAGTTGCTGGCAGCAATGCGTTGGCCTTCGTCGGACCAGAGATAGGCCAGATAGGCTTCGGCCTCCTTGCGGGTACCCTGCTTGTCGACCACCTTGTCCACCACTGACACCGGCAGTTCGGCCACGGCAGTGACGCTCGGATAGACCACCTCGAAGCTGCCACGGCCGAACTCGCGGGCGATCATCTCGGCTTCGTTCTCGAAGGTGACCAGCACGTCGCCTATGCGGTTCTGGATGAAGGTGGTGGTGGCGGCGCGGCCGCCGGTGTCGAGCACGGGAACCTGCTTGAACAGCTTCCCGACAAATGCCCTGGCCGCATCTTCATCGCCCCCCTGCTCCAGCACATACCCCCAGGCAGACAGGTAGGTGTAGCGGCCGTTCCCCGAGGTCTTGGGGTTGGGCACGATGACCTGTACCCCCTCCTTGAGCAGATCAGGCCAATCCTTCAACCCCTTGGGGTTGCCCTTTCGCACGATGAACACGGTGGCCGAGGTGAAGGGGGCGCTGTGATCCGGCAGGCGATCCGCCCACCCCTTGGGCACCAGGCCCCCATGCTCGGCGAGGGCGTTGATGTCGGTGGCCATGTTCATGGTGATGACATCGGCGGGCAGGCCGTCGATGACGGCGCGCGCCTGCTTGCTCGATCCGCCGTGGGACATGTTGATCTGCAGTGGCTCCCCGCCTTCTGCCTGCCAGTGCTTCAGGAAGGCTCCGTTGTACTCCTTGTAAAAATCGCGCATCACGTCATAGGAGGCGTTGAGCAGGGTGGCCGCCTGGGCCAGCGGGGCGAGAGCCAGTCCTGCAATAAGCAGGGTGGCGGGCACGAGTCGTTTCATTTCACATCCTTGGAATGAGGGGCGAGTGACTGACTATAAGAGTCGACCATTTATTCTTTGAAAGAATAATTACGGCACAGCTTATGCGATAAATGGCATCGCCTGGGTCCGTCGCAACGGATGACGGCGATGAGGTGGTCACCTCCAGGCGGGTCATGATGGTTGCCGAGGGCGGCGCCCATGAACGTGGGGCACCTCCTGCCCGCTCCCTGCCCCGGGCAGGGAGCGCCGTTGTCATCTGCCTCGATGTGGCTTCTCGACATGACAGATAAAAAACGGGGCGAACCTAGTGGTTCACCCCTGATGCTTTTTACGTCAACCCCGAGGGGTCAACCCTGTTTGTCTGATGGCGGCTCTGCGTCCTTCGGCGCCTGCCAGCCGCCACCGACGGCCTTGTAGAGGGCGACCTGGTTACTCAGCTGGGCGAGCCGGGTGCTGATGAGCCCCTGCTTGGCGCTGAACAGGGAGCGCTGGGCATCGAGGCGGGTCAGGTAGCTGTCCACCCCTTGCTCGTAACGCACCTCCGCCAGCCTGAAGTAGGTCTGGTTGGCATCCACCAGCGCCTGTTGCGCCTGCAGCTGCTGCGCGTAGTCAGCCTGGGCACCGAGGGTATCCGCGACCTCCTTGAAGGCGGTCTGGATGCTCTTCTCGTAGCTCGCCACCGCCTGTCTGGTCCCCACCTCGGCCACGTCCAGATCCGCAACGCGCTTGCCGCCATCGAAGATGGGCAGATTGATCTGGGGCATGAAGGTCCAGGTGCCGGTGCCGCCGTCAAACAGACCGCTCAGCTGGTTGCTGGCGGTGCCCGCCGTCGCGGTGAGCGAGATGGTCGGGAAGAAGGCGGCGCGGGCCGCCCCTATGTTGGCGTTGGCCGCCTTCAGGTTGTGCTCCGCCGCCAGGATGTCCGGGCGTTGCTGCAACAGGCTGGAGGGAGCCCCCACCGGGATCGGCGCCAGTTTCACCTCGGCCAGGGTAGCCGGTTGTGCCGCCAGCACCGGGATATCGGTGCCAAGCAGCAGGGCCAGACCGTTTCTGTCCTGCTTCACCAGACGCTGGTATTGCGCCTGGCTGACCTTGGCGTTTTCCAGTGCCGTGCGCCCCTGGGCCAGCTCCATCTCGGAGGCGGCGCCCAGGCGGTATTTGTGCTCGGTCAGGGCATAGCTCTCCTGCTCGGTGGCGAGGGTCGCCTGGCTCAGGGCCAGCAACTCCTGATCCGCCAGCAGGGTGAAGTAGGCATTCGCCACCGAGGCCACCAGCGCAATCTGGGTGCTGCGCTGGGTCTCGATTTGCGCCAGATAGGTCTCAAGGGCCTGATCTTTCAGGCTCTGGATCCGGCCAAACAGATCCAGCTCATAGGCGGTGATGCCGATGTTGGCGCCGTACTGGCTGCTGATGGTGCCCTGCCCCGTACTACTGAGATCGTCCGATCCCTGCTGGCGGGTACCGCTGCCACTGGCGGCCAGGGTCGGCAACTGGGCCGCCCGCTGGATACGGTATTTCGCCTCGTAGGCCTCGACGTTGAGGGCTGCCAGGCGCAGATCCCGGTTGCTCTCAAGGGCGGTGCCGATCAGCGTCTGCAGGGCCGGGTCCTGGAACTGCTGGCGCCAGGGGGCAAGTTCCCCCTTGGCGGCCAGGTCAGCTTGCCAGGAGGCGCCTTGGGGCAGCTCGGGGCGCTGGTAGTCGGGGGCCATGGAGCAGCCCCCCAGCATCAGGGTCACGCCCAGGGCGATCAGGGTCTTAGTCATGGTTGATCTCCTTGGTGTGGACACTCTCTTCCCCGGCATGCTTGCGTTCGGTGAAATAGCGCATCACCAGCACAAAGAACAGCGGCACGAAGAAGATGGCGAGCACGGTGGCACTGATCATCCCCCCCATCACGCCGGTCCCGATGGCGTTTCGGCTGCTGGCGCCCGCCCCGGTGCTGATCACCAGGGGCAGTACCCCCAGGATGAAGGCGAGCGAGGTCATCAGGATGGGGCGCAGGCGCTGACGCGAGGCCTCCACCACCGCATCCCCGAGCCTCATCCCCTTGTCGTGCAGCTCCTTGGCGAACTCGACGATGAGGATGGCGTTCTTGGCCGACAGCCCGATCGTGGTGAGCAGGCCCACCTGGAAGTAGACGTCATTCTCAAGCCCGCGCAGGGTCGCGGCCAAAATGGCCCCCAGCACCCCGAGCGGCACCACCAGCATGACCGAGAACGGAATGCTCCAGCTCTCGTAGAGGGCCGCCAGACAGAGGAAGACCACCAGGAGCGAGATGGCGTACAGGGCCGGCGCCTGGGAGCCTGCCTGACGCTCCTGGAAGGAGAGGCCGGTCCACTCGATACCGATCCCTTCCGGCAACTGTTTCACCATCTCCTCGATGGCCGCCATGGCATCACCCGTACTCTTGCCCGGGGCCGCCTCACCGACGATCTCCATGGCGGAGACACCGTTGTAGCGCTCAAGACGGGGCGAGCCGAAGCTCCACTCCGTGCTGGCAAAGGCGGAGAAGGGCACCATCTGGCCCGCGCTGTTGCGCACGTACCACAGCTTCAGATCTTCCGGGTTCATCCGGAAAGGGGCATCCGCCTGCAGATAGACCTTCTTGACCCGGCCTCTGTCGACGAAGTCGTTCACATAGGAGGAGCCCCAGGCCGCCGACAGGGTGTTGTTGATGTCGGTGATGGAGAGCCCCTGGGCCAGCGCCTTCTCGTAATCGATCTTGATGTCGAGCTGGGGCGTGTCTTCCATCCCGTTCGGGCGTACCCGCACCAGGTTGGGATCCTGCGACGCCATGCCGAGCAACTGGTTGCGCGCCTGCATCAGCTTCTCGTGACCCAGACCGCCGCGGTCCTGCAGGAAGAAGTCGAAGCCGGTGGCCGTGCCGAGTTCCGGAATGGGGGGCAGGTTGAAGGCGAAGACCTGGGCTTCCTTGATGCTGAACAGGAACCCCATGGCGCGGCCGATGATGGCATTGGCGCTGCGCTCTTCTCCCTTGCGCTCGCTCCAGTCCTTGAGCTTGATGAAGGCCATGCCGCTGTTCTGACCGCTACCGGCGAAGCTGAAGCCCGCCACCGTCAGCACGGAGTCCACGTTCTCCTTCTCGTTCTCGAGGAAGTAGTCGCGCATCTCCCCGAGCACCACCTCGGTCCGCTCCTTGGTCGCCCCCACCGGGAGCTGCACCATGGACATGATGACCCCCTGATCCTCTTCCGGCAGGAAGGAGGTGGGCATGCGCATGAAGAGCACCGCCAGCACCGCCAGCATGGCCAGATAGATGATGCCGTAGCGGGTGCCCTGCTTGATCACCTTGCGCACGCCGTTCTGGTAACGGTTGGCGTTGGTGTCGAAGAAGCGGTTGAACCAGCCGAAGAAGCCGCGCTGGGCGCCGAATTCACCGTGCTTCATGGGTTTGAGCAGGGTGGCGCACAGGGCCGGGGTCAGGATCAGGGCCACCAGCACCGAGAGCACCATGGCCGAGACGATGGTGAGGGAGAACTGGCGATAGATGGCACCGGTAGAGCCACCGAAGAAGGCCATGGGCACGAACACCGCCGACAGCACCAGGGCGATGCCCACCAGGGCGCCGGTGATCTGGGTCATGGACTTGCGGGTCGCCTCGAGGGGGGAGAGATCCTCCTCGCTCATCAGACGCTCCACGTTCTCCACCACCACGATGGCGTCATCCACCAAGAGGCCGATGGCGAGCACCAGACCGAACATGGTCAGGGTGTTGATGGAGAAGCCGAAGGCCGCCATCACCCCGAAGGTGCCGAGCAGGACCACGGGCACCGCGATGGTCGGAATCAGGGTTGCCCGGAAGTTCTGCAAGAACAGATACATGACGCAGAAGACCAGGAAGATCGCCTCGATCAGGGTCTGCACCACCTCCTCGATGGAGATCTTCACGAACGGCGTGGTGTCGTAGGGATAGACGATCTCCATGTTGGCCGGGAAGTACTCGGAGAGTTCACCCAGCTTGGTCCGCACGTGCTCGGCGGTGTCCAAGGCGTTGGCACCGGTCGCCAGCTTGATGGCGACGGCGGCGGTGGCCTGGCCGTTGTAGAGCGCGGTCGCGTCGTAGTTTTCACCGGCAAGCTCGACCCGGGCCACGTCCTTGAGCTGGACCTTGGAGCCGTCCTGGTTCACCCGCAGCAGGATGTTGTTGAACTCCTCCACGGTGGAGAGCCGGGTCTGGCCCATGATGGTGGCGGTAAATTGCTGATCGCTCACCGCAGGGGTCCCCCCCAGCTTGCCAAAGGCAACCTGGGCGTTCTGGGCCTTGATGGCGGCCTGAATGTCGGCCGGGGTCATCTGCACCCGGTTGAGCTTGTGGGGATCGAGCCAGACACGCATGGAGTACTGGCTGCCGAACAAGGTGATGTCACCGACCCCGTCCAGACGGCTCAGGGGCTCCTTGATGTTGGCTACCACATAGTCCGCCAGGTCATCGTTGGTCATGGCGCCATCGGTGGAGATGAAGGCGGCCACCATCAGGAAGCTGCTGGAGGTCTTCTGGACCCGCACGCCCTGTTGCTGCACCTCTTGGGGCAGGAGCGACATGGCCTGTTGCAGCTTGTTTTGCACCTGCACCTGGGCGATGTCGGGATCCGTGCCCGGCTTGAAGGTGAGGGTCACGCTGACGTTCCCTGACGAGTCGGATTGCGCCGACATGTAGAGCAGGTGATCCAGCCCGGTCATGTTCTGCTCGATGATCTGGGTCACCGAGTCTTCCACCGTCTTGGCGGAGGCCCCCGGGTAGCTGGCGGAGATGCCAACCGCCGGCGGGGCGATGGTCGGGTACTGGGCCACCGGCAGGCCGATGATGGCCATGGCCCCGGCCAGCATGATCACCAGGGCGATCACCCAGGCGAAAATGGGTCTATCTATGAAAAAACGTGCCATGAGGCGACTACTCCATCCTACTGCTTGGTTGCCGGGGTCTGTTGTGCGCTGTTGCCGGCACGTTCAGTGGGCGCCACCACGACCCCGGGTTTGACTTTCTGCAGACCGGCGACGATCACCTTCTCGCCAGCCTTGAGACCGGACTCCACCACCCAGCTGTCGCCGGACATGCGGCCGACCTGCACTTCACGCAGTTCCACCTTGTTGTCCGCCGTCACCACCATGACGGTGGCACCGCCCTTGGGGGTACGGGTCACGGCAGTCTGGGGCACCAGCAGGCCTTGCGGGCGCTCGCCCTCCTGCAAGGTGGCACGCATGAACATGCCGGGCAGCAGCAGTTGATCCGGGTTGGGCACGATCACCCGCAGGGTCACCATGCCGGTCGCCTCGTCCACGGTCACGTCGGAGAACTGGAGGGCCCCTTTCTCGCCATACTGGCTGCCATCTTCCAGCTGGAAGCTGACACCGGCCCCGTCCTTCTCCCCCTGGGTCAGCTTGCCCTCGGCCACCAGGCGCTTGAGGCGCAGCAGGTCGGCGGTGGACTGGCGCACGTCCACGTACATGGGGTCGAGCTGGGAGATGGAGGTGAGGCTGTCCGCCTGCTGGGCGGTGACCAGGGCACCCTCGGTCACCGCCGATTTGCCGATGCGGCCGCTGATGGGGGCCGTGATGCGGGTGTAGGCCAGGTTGATGTTGGCGGTCTGCAATGCGGCCTTGGCGGCCCCGATCTCGGCCAGCTGCTGTTTCCAGGCCGCGTCGGCGTCGTCATACTCCTGGCTGCTGATGGCTTTCACCTTCACCAGCTCGGCGTAGCGCTGGGCCTTGAGACGGGCGCTGCGCTCGTTGGCCTCGGCCTTGGCGAGGTTGGCCTTGGCGGAAGCCACTTGGGCCTGATAGACGGCGGGATCAATCTGATAGAGCAGCTGACCGGCCTTGACGTCGCTCCCCTCGGTGAACAGGCGCTTGAGGATGATGCCGTTCACCTGGGGACGCACCTCGGCCACCCGCAGGGGGGCGGTGCGGCCGGTGAGCTCGGACAACAGTTGCAGGGGGGCCGTATGGAGGGTGACCACGTCCACGGCGGCGGGAGGCATCTCCCCCATGGCCTGCTGGGCCCCGTCCTTGTCACCACAGCCAGCCAGCAGGCCGCTTGCCAGCAAGGCAAGGCCGACCGAACGTGCGAGAATATGTTTATGCATCAAGTCTCTGAACCTCAGTTTCAATCAAAAAGAAGTGACAAAACCACAGGGTTTATAAGGCCCCTGTTGGTAAAACGGCGAAGATGAGGCAATATACATACATTCATGAATGTATGTATGTAAGAAACTTTTTTCACTTTTAAACAGGACCGGAGTCAATGGCCAGACGCACCAAAGAAGAGGCGCAGCAAACCCGCTGCAACATCATGAGCACGGCCCTGGATCTCTTCTGCCAACAGGGGCTGGCACGCACCAGCCTGACCGATATCGCCAAGGCGACGGACCTCACCCGGGGCGCCATCTACTGGCACTTCAAGAATAAAGAAGAGCTGTTCGTCACCCTGTGGGAGGAGCTGTGTGCCCCCCTCTCCCACCAGCTCGATGCCTGCGTCGACGAGGCGGAGCCGGATCCCCTGGGCAAGCTGCGCAGCTTTCTCAAGGAGGTGATGCTCAAGATCAGCACCGAGCCCGCCCACCAGCAGATGTTCACCATCATGTTCAATCTGGAATCCATGGAGGGAGAGGCCGCCGTCATGCGCGAGCACATGCACCTGCAATCCATGAATTTCTTCCGGGATCTGGAGATCACCCTGGCCAATGCCGTGCGTCGCGGCCAACTGCCCGAGGGGCTGGATCTGCGCCGCGCCGCCACCCTGCTCCACTGCACCCTGGACGGCTACATCATCAACTGGCTGCACTTCCCGGATCGCATCGATCTGATGGAGGAGTCGGACTTCCTCCTCGATACCCTGTTCACCCTCATCGCGAGCCCCACCCTTCGCCGCCACCCCTGAGTCAGCAAGACGCGCCGCCCCCGCCAATGCTCAACAGCCGGGGGCAAACCTGCTAGAGTAACGCCCCCCCACCACGATGAGCCCGACACCCTTGCCACACGCCCCCGCGCCGGCGCACGACGCCGCCCCTCGCCCCGCCCTCGTGGCAGGCGCCCATGCCCCCTTCCTGGCCCTGCTGGGCAACGGCCGTCATCTGCTGGAGGCCGGTTGCGGGGCAGGAGAGGATCTGCGCCTCTTTCGCCAGCAAGGCCTCACCGTGACCGCCTTCGATGCGAGCCGGGCGCAGGCCGCCGCCGCCTCGCGCCTGTGTGGCCAGCCGGTGCGGGTCTGCCGCGTCGAGCAGATGCAAAGCGTCGTTCCCTATGACGGCATCTGGGTCAGCGGCTCCCTCCCCTGTCTGCCCGAGCACGAGATAGCCCCGGCGCTCGGTCATCTGGCCACCCTGCTCAAGGCCGGGGGCCCCCTCTACGCCTCCTTCCCCCACGGGAAGGGCGAACCGCTGCCACGGTCGGGGGAATATCCCCTGCAGACCCGGCTCGACGAGGCGGGGCTGCGACGCCTGATCGCTCCCCTCCCCTTCACCCTGCACCATGGCTGGGTGGGGGAAGATGAGGTGAACGGCCCCTGGCTGCACGCCTTGCTGGTGCGGTGCTGATCCGCGAAAGCCCCCGGGGACAGTGACACCTCACGGCATTCAGCCCATTAACAATATTTAACCCTGAGTTAACCACCATAAAGCAGACAAGATGCGGCGTTTGTGTTAAAAAGCGGCATTAAAATCAAAATTAAATAACAAATCAGACACCAACACCTGGATTCCCCCATGAAACTCGTTCTCAATCTGGTTGCCGGTATCCTCGCCGGCCTGCTGCTCGGTCTCTATGCCCCCGAATGGGTCGCCCGCGTGCTGTTCACCGCCAAGACGGTGATAGGCCAGCTCATCACCTTCACCATCCCGCTCATCATCCTCTTCTTCATCATGAGCGGCATCGCCAGCCTGCCGAAGAACTCCGGCAAGCTGCTGGGCAAGACGGTGGGGCTCTCCTACTGCTCCACCATACTGGCGGGCCTGTTCGCCTTCACCGTGGCGAGCCACTTGATCCCGCACCTGACCACGGCCGCCGAACCCACCGCCGAGGCTGCCACCAAGCTCACTTCCTACATCAACCTCGAGATCCCGCCCCTGTTCGGGGTGATGTCGGCCCTGGCCGCCGCCTTCGTGTTCGGCATCGGCATCAGCGCCACCCAGGCCACCGACCTGCGCCGGGTCGCCGATCAGGGCCGTGACATCATCGACCGCCTGCTGGCACACGTGATCATTCCCCTGCTCCCCTTCTACATCGCCGGCGTCTTCGTCGAGATGACGGTGGAAGGCACCGTCTTCGCCACCCTCAAGACCTTCGGGGTAGTGCTGGTGATGGCCATCGTCATGCACTGGATCTGGCTCTGCGTCCTGTTCGTCGGCACCGGCCTCGCCCAAGGGCGCTCCCCCGTCATGCTCATCAAGAACATGCTGCCCGCCTACTTCACCGCCCTTGGCACCATGTCCAGCGCCGCCACCATTCCGGTGGCCCTGCAAGCCAGCAAGCGCAACGGCGTGAGCGACGGCATCGCCAACTTCACCGTGCCCCTGTGCGCCACCATCCACCTGTGCGGCTCCACCATCACCCTGGTGACCTGCGCCACGGCGGTGATGTTCCTCTCCGAACACCTGGCCATTCCGGGCTACGGCACCATGGTGCCCTTCATCATGATGCTGGGCGTCATCATGATTGCCGCGCCGGGCGCACCGGGTGGCGGTGTCATGTCCGCGCTCGGCCTGCTCACTTCCATGCTCGGCTTCGGTGAGGCCTCCATCGCCCTGATGATCGCCCTCTACCTGGCTCAGGACAGCTTCGGCACCGCCTGCAACGTCACCGGTGACGGCGTCATCGCCCTGTGGGCCGACCGCTTCGCCCGGGGCGAGCCAGCACTCAGCACCGAGCAGGACGCAGCCTGATAGCGCAGGCAATAAAAAACGGGAGCCATCGGCTCCCGTTTTTTATTGGCGCAAGGGGGCGTCTCAGCCCCGGCGGCGGATCACCCCTTCCTGCATGGTGCTCGCCACCAATACCCCATCCCGGGTGAAGAACTGGCCGCGCACCAGACCCCGACCGCCGCTGGCGCTCGGGCTGTCCACCACGTAGAGCAGCCAGTCGTCCAGCCGGAACTCCCGGTGGAACCACATGGAGTGATCGATGGTGGCCACCTGCATGTCCGGCTCCCAGTAGGAGACCCCGTGGGGCTGCAGGGCGGCGAACAGGAAGTGGAAGTCGGAGGCATAGGCCAGCAGGTAGTTGTGGACCCGCTGATCATCCGGCACCGGGCCATTGGCCTTGAACCAGGTGTAGCGAAGGGGCTCGTGAACATCCGGGCGGATGGGGTCCACCAGGGTCACGGGGCGAATTTCGATGGGCTTCTCGCACAGGATCTTGTCCCGCAGGGCCGCCGGGATCATCTGCTCGTAGGGACGCACCAGCTCCAGCTCGCTCTTGAGCTGCCCCGGGGGCGTGATGCCGGCCGGCATCTTCGCCTGGTGCTCGAAGCCCTCGGCCTCCACCTGGAAGGAGGCGTTGAGGTAGAAGATGGGCTTGCCATTCTGGATGGCCTTTACCCGGCGGGTGGAGACGGTCTGGCCGTCGCGGATGTTCTCCACGTCGTAGACGATGGGCTTGTTGGCATCCCCGGGGCGCAGGAAGTAGGAGTGGAAACTGTGGACCTGGCGGTCGCTTGCCACCGTCTGCTTGGCGGCTGACAAGGCCTGCCCCATCACCTGTCCGCCAAACACGGATCGCAACCCGAGATCCTGGCTCTGGCCCCGAAACAGGCCCTCCTCGATCTTTTCGAGCGCCAGCAACGCCAGCAGCTCATCCAGTACCTTGCTCATTGGTTTCTCCTGTCTTTGTGCGCGAAAGGCTAACAAGCCCGTCCCGACAGGGCAACCATCCTGATGCACATCCCCGTCTGCAACCACCTCCCCTTCAAAAAAGGGAAGTGTATGACGCTTTCCAGCCCGTACAGAGGGCACTCTGGCCCCCTCCCCTGGCAAGGGGAGGGCTGGGGTGGGGTCAGACGCGATCAAGCCATGCCCGAATAGAGACAACCACCCCGGGTAGATTTTCCATCACCTCCCTGTTGCTAAATCTCAGTACCGTCAGCGACAGGGCCGCCATGTAGGCATCCCGTCGCTTGTCATGACGCAAACCCCGCATGTCGAAATGGCTGTCGCCATCAACCTCAATGACCAACAACCGCCCGGGGCAGTAAAAATCCGCAATGTATGGGCCTATACCTTGCTGACGGCGAAACTTGACTCCGAGTTGCCCAGCCCGAAGCGTCTGCCACAATCGCCGTTCAGGCTCTGTTGGATTGTTTCGCTGTTCACGCCGTTTATCCAGCGTGGCCTCGCGGTTGAAAACACGCACTGGCTTCTCGTTCATGACAGTATTCCTCCGACTATGACCCCTGTCAGCATAACAACTACTCACCCCCTCCCAGCCTCCCCCTTCAAAAGGGGGAGGAGCTTGTCTGGCCCTTTCTCTCCCCTGTGCGATTCAGTCTCAAGGAGCCCGGCAGGAGCAGAAAACAAAAAAGCCCGCACCTTGAGGTGCGGGCTTGTGGCGTGTCCGGGGCGAGCGACCCGTGGCGGCGGCTTACTTGCTGCCGGTGCCGGAATTGCGGGTGGAGGAGGTCGGCTTGCGACGGGCGGTGGTGGCACGGGCGCGCGGCTCCTTGCCCTGCATCTCCTTGTGGCGCTTGACGGCGCGACGGATCTGGGCGGCCTGCTTGTGGCGGGTGCTCTTGCCATCCTGCTGCAGGTCGACCTTGGACTCGGTCTCGTTGGGCAGGTTGACCAGGCCGCGCAGGTAGTTCACCTCGGGGAGTTTCAGCTCCTGCCAGCCACCGCGGGGGATGCCGCGATCCAGCTTGACGTCGCCGTAGCGGATACGCATCAGGCGGCTCACCTGCACTTCCTGGGATTCCCACAGGCGGCGCACTTCCCGGTTGCGGCCCTCGGTCAGGGTGACGTTGAACCACTGGTTCAGCCCTTCACCGCCGGCCGGCTTGATCTTGTTGAACTTGGCCATGCCGTCTTCCAGCTGCACGCCCTTGCGCAGGCGCTGCAGCATGGCTTCGGTGATCTCGCCAAAGACGCGCACCGCGTATTCCCGCTCCACTTCGTGGCTCGGGTGCATCAGCCGGTTCGCCAGCTCGCCGTCGGTGGTGAACAGCAAAAGACCTGAGGTGTTGACGTCGAGGCGGCCGACCGCAATCCAGCGGGCGCCATCCATCTTGGGCAGACGATCAAACACGGTGGGACGTCCTTCCGGATCGTGGCGGGTGCACATCTCCCCTTCGGGCTTGTGGTAGGCCAGCACGCGGCAGATCACTTCCTCTGCGGCGCGGGTCTTGACCTGGTGGCCATCCACCCGGATCACGGCGTTCACTTCGACGCGATCCCCCAGCGTGGCGACCTTGCCATCCACGCTGACCCGACCTGCGGTGATCAGGGCCTCCATCTCACGACGGGAGCCTTGACCCGCGCGGGCCAATACTTTTTGCAGTTTTTCACTCATCGGGTTTACCTGATTGTTGATCGCTGCCCGCCGACATCGCGGACAGCATGGATGTCTGTGAGGCCGCCCCGCGGGCATCCTCACCATGTTCATGCGCAAGACGGCCCGCGGCGGGCCGCCCATCGCCTCCCTCGTCCGGCATGAGCGACAAGGGATGGGGCAGTTCGGGATCCAGCTCGGGGAGCTGCTCCAGACTCTGCAGATTGAAATAGTCCAGAAATTCGCGGGTGGTGGCGAGCAGCTCGGGGCGACCCGCCACCTCCTTGTGTCCTATGCTGCGCACCCAGCCGCGCTCTTTCAAGGTGTTGACGATCTGGCTCGACACCGCCACCCCGCGGATGGCTTCTATCTCTGCCCGGGTGATGGGCTGACGATAGGCAATCAGGGTCAGGGTTTCCAACACGGCGCGGGAATAACGGGGCGCCCGCTCGCTCCACAGGCGAGACAGCTCCTCGGCATACTCCTGGCGGGCCTGGAAACGCCAGCCGGAGGCGACCTCTTTGAGCTCGACCCCCCGCTCGCTGTAATCCTGTCTGAGCTCTGCCAGCAGCAGCTGGACATAGCGGCCGGTGACCGGGTAGTCCGAGAGCACGCTGCCCTTGATTTCGCTCACCGTGAGGGGACGCCCCGCCACGAAGATCGCCGCCTCGATCAGGGTCTTCAATCGTTCAGCAGGCAGCGCCACGGTGGACCTCCTGGGTCCGCGCCCCTGGCGCCGCCCCTCGCTCAGTGTAGATGCTCATGCTCCTCCCCTTTCCCCTGACTCGCCAGGGCAAAATGGATGGGGCCCAGGGGCTCCGCCTGCAAGATCCAGATCAATTGCTCCTTGCACAGCTCCAGCAGGGCCAGGAAGGTCACCAGCACCCCCATGCGCCCCTCCTCGGCCCGCAGCACCTGCTCCAGGCGCAGGGTCTGGCCCAGGGAGAGCATGGCGAGGATCTCCGCCATCCGTACCCGGGTCGGGATCTGCTCGCGGCGGATCTGGTGATGTTCAAAATGAGTCGCGCGTTTTACCACACTTTGCATGTAAAGGGCGAGTTCAACCAGAGAAACATCGGGCGCCAATGGCTTCAAGGCACCAAAATCCGGCGCCATGGCGGCGGCGACGAAGATCTCCCGCTCCACCCTCGGCAGGGCATTGACCCGCTCCGCCCCCAGCTTGTAGCGCTCGTACTCCTGCAGGCGACGAATGAGGGTGACGCGAGGGTCTTCTCCCTCCTCCTCGTCTTCCAGCTCCGGGGCCTTGGGCAGCAGCAGGCGGGACTTTATCTCCGCGAGCCAGGCCGCCATCAGCAGGTATTCCGCCGCCAGCTCGAGGTTGAGACCCTGCATCAGATCCACGTACTCCATGTACTGGGCGGTGATCTGCAGGATGGGCAGGTTGAGGATGTCGAGCTGCTGGCGCCGGATGAGGTAGAGCAAGAGATCCAGCGGCCCCTCGAAGGTGTCGAGAAACACCTCCAGCGCATCGGGGGGGATGAACAAGTCCTGGGGCAGCTCATGGTAGGGCTGCCCCAGCACGGTGGCGATGGGCGGGGGAAGGGAAGCCTCCCCCGTCGTGCCCGCGGGGGTTGTCAGCGCGGGCACGGGGTCGGCAAGATCACTCAAACGGCGTCGGATCCCCGGCACCGCGGCGACGCAGCACGGGCTCGTCGTCGGAGAAGTCCACCACAGTGGTGGGCTGCTCGCCCAGATACCCGCCGTTGACCACCAGATCCAGCTGCTTGCCGAGCTTGTCGGCGATCTCCTCGGGGTCGAACTCCGCCATCTCGGAGCCCGGCAGGATCAGGGTGGTGGAGAGCAGCGGTTCACCGAGGGCCTCGAGCAAGGCCAGCGCGATGTTGTTGGCCGGGACCCGGATGCCGATGGTCTTCTTCTTCTCGTTCATGAGGCGACGCGGCACCTCCTTGGTGGCCTTGAAGATGAAGGTGTAGGGTCCGGGGGTGTTGTTCTTGACCAGCCGGAAGGCGGTGTTGTCCACCTTGGCATAGGTGGAGATCTCCGAGAGATCCCGGCACACCAGGGTGAAGTCGTGGTTCGGCTCGATGCGACGGATGCGGCAGATGCGCTCCAGGGCATCCTTGTTGCCCATCTGGCAGCCCAGGGCGTAGCCGGAGTCGGTGGGATAGACGATGACGCCGCCGTTTTGCAGGATCTGCACCGCCTGGCTGATGAGGCGAACCTGGGGATTGTCGGGATGTACGTAAAAATGCTGACTCATATGCTCTTCTCGCGATAGGGGGCACGCTCGTTGCCCGCTTCATGGTCAAGGGCCCCTTGGCCCATGACACTACCTTAACCTGTTTGACGCAGACTCGCCTGCATCAAAGATGCCGGCCCGGGGGGTCAGCGGCTGGCCAGCAGGCCCGCATGCTCCTCGGGGGTGAGCCCGAAATGACCGGGGTGACCGAGCCACAGCGGCATCCCCTCCTTGGGGAGCCAGAGGTGGCGGCCAAGCTCGGTCCAGTTGGAGGGGAAGTGAAAATCGGACCCCACCGAAATATAGAGATCGTGCTCCCTGGCCCACTGGCCGAGATTCGCCCGCTCCTGTGGGCTCTGCTGGGGCAGGGAGACCTCCATGGCATCCCCCCCGACGGCCTTGAAGGCCACCAGCAGCCGCTTGATCCACTTGGCGGTGAGATTGTAGCGGCTCGGGTGGGCCAGCACCGCCAGCCCGCCTGCGGCGTGGATGGCCTCGATGGCCTCCCCCATCCCGGGCCACTCGGCGGGCACATAGCCCTTGTTGCCCCGGCTCAGGTACTTCTTGAACACCTTCTGCATATTGTCGGCCACCCCGCGCGCCACCAGCACCCGGGCAAAGTGGGCCCGAGTCACGGCGGCGTCACCGGCGAGCTGCTTGGCCTCTTCATAGGTGCCCGGGATGAGGCACTTCTCCAGACGACGCCCGATCTCCTCGGCGCGCGCCTCCCGGCGGGCTCGCTGCCCTGCCAGAAAGGCGAGCAACTGGGGATTTTTCTCGTCCACCCCGAGGGCCACGATGTGGATCTCGTGATGCTCCCACCCGGTGGAGATCTCCACCCCGCTCACCAGGCGCAGTGGCAACTGGTCGGCCGAGATGGTCTGGCGCACCTCCTCAAGCCCGTCGAGGGTATCGTGGTCAGTGACCGCTAACACCTCCACCCCTTTTTCGGCGGCGCGGCGCACCAGATCGGCGGGGCTCAGCACCCCGTCCGAGGCGGTGGTGTGGCAATGCAGATCGAATCTCATCGGCGTGTTTCGCTCTTGTTTGGGACCTGCCTGGAAAAGGCCGGCAAAAAAGCGACTTGACTTGGCCGCGGCTTTATCGTTTTCTGTAGGCACTTCATTGCAAACATCTTTTTACAGGACTCAATCTCATGCAAGCGACTTCCATCCTGACCATCTGGTGGTGGCACACTCCCTGACATGCGGGCGTGTGGTCGTTGCTGTACCTGTAATCTGACAGCAAGTTAAGAACCCAAAGAAAAAGCCCGCTGACCCCAGCGGGCTTTTTTATTATCCGGCAAATGGACCTGTGATGAAACCGACAATTCAGAGAAGCACACTGACATGGCGATGGCGAACTCGCTGACGTGACCCGAACCCGACCCATTTTCAAGAGAGACAGCGCCATGACCATCGGTGACACACAACACATGCAAGGGAAGGCATTATGACAGGCAACAAGACCCGTTTGCCCCTGGGCGAATTCGATACCATCCGGCTCAATGCCCCCTATGTGACAGACCCCCTGGCACTCTATACCCGACTCTGCCAGGACAGACCCAACAACCTGCTGCTCGAATCGGTGGAGATCGACTCCAAGGCCGGTACCCAGAGCCTGCTGCTGGTGGATGCCTGCCTGCGCATCGAGTGCCGCGGCCGCGCCGTGCAGGTGCGCCCCCTCGGCGACAACGGCGCCGCCCTGCTGCGCCTGCTGGAGCAGCGCCTGCCCGCCGTCATCACCCAGACCCGGGTGGCGGACGAGCTGCACCTCGACTTCCCGGCGTCCGATCGGGAGCTTGACGAAGACAGCCGCCTCAAGGGCAGCAGCGTGCTGGACGTGCTGCGCACCCTGCAGCGGGAGCTGCAATGCCAGCAGGGCAAAGAGGCCCTCTTCATGGCGGGCAGCTTCGCCTACGACCTCATCGCCTCCTTTGAAGACTTGCCCGAGGTGCCAGAGGGGAGCAACGACTGCCCTGACTACTGCTTCTATGTGGCCGAGACCCTGATCACCATCGACCACATCAAGCAGAGTACCCAGTTGCTGGCCTGCCTGTTCGGCGGCGAAGAGGATGAGCAGCTGGACGCGCGCTACGCCCGCCTGACCGCTCGCCTCGAGTCCTTCAAGCAGGCCTGTCAGCAGCCGCTGCCTGCGCCGCAGGGCTCGGCGCCGCTGACCGGCGTCCTGGCCGTCGACAAGGGGGACAAGCAGTTCTGCGCCGAGGTCGAGAAGCTCAAGGGCTTCATCCGCCGTGGTGACATCTTCCAGGTGGTGCCGTCCCGCAGCTTCTCCCTCCCCTGCCCGGATCCCGTCGCCGCCTATCGCCGCCTCAAGCAGACCAACCCCAGCCCCTACATGTTCTACGTGCAGGACGAGGGCTTCACCCTGTTTGGCGCCTCCCCCGAGAGCGCGGTCAAGTTCTGCGCCAACAGCCGCCAGGTGGAGATGTACCCCATCGCCGGCACCCGCCGCCGTGGCCTCAACCCGGACGGCAGCATCAACCTGGATCTGGACGGCCGCATCGAGCTGGAGCTGCGCCAGGACGAGAAAGAGGTGGCCGAGCACCTGATGCTGGTGGATCTGGGTCGCAACGACATCGCCCGCATCTCCGCCCCCGGTACCCGCTACGTCAAGGATCTGCTGAAAGTGGATCGCTACAGCCACGTCATGCACCTGGTCTCCCGGGTGGTGGGCACCCTTCGCGCCGACCTTGACGCCCTGCACGCCTACCAGGCCTGCATGAACATGGGCACCCTGACCGGTGCCCCCAAGCTGCGCGCCAGCGAGCTTATCCGCATGGTGGAAGGCAAGCGTCGCGGCAGCTACGGCGGCGCCGTGGGTTACCTGAACGGCGCGGGGGAGATGGACACCTGCATCGTCATCCGCTCCGCCTTCGTGAAAGAGGGGGTAGCCCATGTCCAGGCCGGCGCCGGGGTGGTCTATGACTCCAAACCCCAGGCCGAGGCGGACGAGACCCGTGCCAAGGCGGCGGCCGTGCTGGCCGCCATCGCTGCCAGCCATGGCACCTCCCTGCAGGCCCTCAGCGCCCAGCAGGAACAACACAAGGACGTGAGCCATGACTAACATCTTCCTGCTCGACAACTTCGACTCGTTTACCTACAACCTCGTCGACCAGTTCCGCACCCTGGGCTACCCGGTGCGCATCTACCGCAACAGCCTGCAGGCGAGCCGCATCATGAGTGAGATCGACGCCTGCGAAGGGGACGCCGTCCTGGTGCTCTCCCCGGGGCCGGGCGCGCCCCATGAGGCGGGCTGCCTCATCGACCTCATCAAGCTGGCCCGGGGCCGGGTGCCCATCCTCGGCATCTGCCTCGGTCATCAGGCCCTGTGCGAAGCCTACGGCGGCACCGTCGGGGCGGCGGGGGAAATCGTCCACGGCAAGCGCTCCCTCATCGAGCACAACGGCCATGGCGCCTTCGCGGGGCTGCCGAGCCCCTTGCCGGTGGCCCGCTACCACTCCCTGGTGGCCACCTATGTGCCACAAGAGTTGCAGGTGATTGCCCACTATCAGGGCATGCCCATGGCCATCGAGCAGCGTGACGAGCGGGTGCTGGGCTTCCAGTTCCACCCGGAATCCATCATGACCAGCGAAGGGGCCCGCCTGCTCACCCAGGCCCTCGCCCATGTCACCCGTCCAGAAAGCCACGTGCGGTAAGGAAGAGACCATGCATCAACATCTCAACACCCTCTATCAGGGTCAGTCTCTCACCCGCGACGCCGCCCGCGACGCCTTCGGCCAGGTGGTTCGTGGTGAAGTGGATCCCATCGTGCTCGCGAGCCTTTTGACCGCCCTCAAGATCAAGGGGGAGACCCCGGAGGAGATCGCCGGCGCCGCCGAGGCGCTGTTGGCCGAAGCCCGCGACTTCCCGCGCCCGGACTATGCCTTCTGCGACATCGTCGGCACCGGGGGAGACGGCCTCAACACCATCAACGTCTCCACCACCTCGGCCCTGGTGGCCGCCGCCTGCGGCCTGAAAGTGGCCAAGCACGGCAACCGCTCGGTCTCGAGTAAGTCGGGGTCGAGCGATCTGCTCGATAAAATGGGCATCAAGCTCGACATGAGCCCGGCCCAGGCCCGCCGCTGCCTGGACGAGCTCGGGGTCTGCTTCCTGTTCGCCCCCCAGTACCACGCCGGGGTGCGCCACGCCATGCCGGTGCGTCAGGCCTTGAAAACCAGGACGCTATTCAACGTCTTGGGGCCGCTTATCAACCCCGCCCGCCCCAGCTATCAGCTGATGGGGGTCTATGCCCCCGAGCTGGTGCGCCCCATCGCCGAAACCCTGCTGGCACTCGGCCTGAAAACCGGTATGGTGGTGCACGGCGCCGGTCTCGACGAGATTGCCATCCACGGCCCGACCCAGGTGGCGGAGATCCGCGACGGCGAAATTCGCGAGTACTTGCTCACCCCGGCGGACTTTGGCCTCGACACCTACCCGGTCAGCGCCATCCAGGGCGGTGAGCCCGAGGAGAACCGCGCCATCACCGCCGCCATCCTGGAAGGGCGCGGCAGCCCGGCCCACAACGCCGCCATCGCCGCCAACGTGGCGCCGCTCCTGGTCATGGCGGGCGAGGCCCCGGACTTTCGGCAGGCCGCCGCCCGGGTGCTGGCGGTGCTGGCAAGCGGCCAGGCCGCCCTCCTCGCCCGGGATCTCGCCACCCTGAGCCATCAGGAGGCATGATGTCAGCCACCACCACAGCGTGCCCCAGGGGCACTCACCCAGAACGCCCGACGGGCAACAGCCAGCTTCGCAAGGATAACGAGATGTCAGATGTCATTGCTCCCCACGCCTTTCTGAACATGGCCTCCATCAGCCAGACCATTCTCGGCAAGATCGTGGCGGCCAAGCAGGAGTGGGTCGCCGCCCGCAAGGAGAGCCAGCCCCTGGCGAGCTTCCAGGACGCGCTCACCCCGAGCGATCGGGACTTCGAGGGGGATCTGCGCCAAGGCTCCACCCGCTTCATTCTGGAGTGCAAGAAGGCCTCCCCCTCCAAGGGCTTGATCCGCAACGACTTCAGCCCGGAGGCCATCGCCGACATCTATGGCCACTACGCCACCGCCATCTCGGTGCTGACGGACGAGAAGTTCTTCCAGGGGGATTTCGCCTTCCTGCCCCGGGTACGGGGCCGCGTCCAGCAGCCGGTGCTCTGCAAGGACTTCATGATTGACCCCTATCAGGTCTATCTGGCCCGCCACTATCAGGCGGACGCCATCCTCCTGATGCTCTCCGTGCTCACCGACGAGGGGTATCGCGCCCTGTTCAAAGTGGCGAAAGAATTGGGCCTCGGAGTGCTCACCGAGGTGAGCAACGAGGAGGAGCTGACCCGCGCCATCGACCTCGGCGCCCCGGTGATTGGCATCAACAACCGGGATCTGCGGGATTTGAGCGTCGATCTCGCCCGCACCCGGCAGCTGGCGGCCAGGATCCCGGGGGATCGGGTGGTGATCAGCGAATCCGGCATCAACCACCGCGCCCAGGTGGCGGCCCTGCGCCACCACGCCAAGGGCTTCCTGGTGGGCTCTTCCCTCATGGCGGAGCCGGATCTGGAGGCCGCGGTGCGCAAGCTCGTGCTCGGCCAGAACAAGGTGTGCGGCCTGACTCGTCCCGAGCACGCCGCCGCCGCCCATCAGGCGGGCGCCGTGTTCGGCGGCCTTATCTTTGTGGCGAAAAGCCCGCGCTACGTGGACATTCCCGCCGCCCGCGCCGTGATGGCGGGTGCGCCGCTCTCTTACGTCGGGGTGTTTCGCAATGCCCAGCCCGCCACCATCGCCAAGACGGTGGATGCGCTGGGGCTCGCCGCCGTGCAACTGCACGGGGATGAAGATGCCGCCTATGTCGAGGCACTGCGCGCGCTGCTGCCGGCAGGCTGCCAGATCTGGAAAGCGGTTGGAGTCACAAGTGGCGAGCCCCTGCCCGCCCTCGACTACCCGGCGGATCGCCTGCTGCTGGATACGAAAGTCGGCAGCCAGAGCGGCGGCACCGGTCAGGCGTTCGACTGGACTCTGCTGGCCGGGCTCGACAAGAGCAAACTGATGCTGGCAGGGGGGCTCAACCCCGACAACGCCCTCGAGGCCGCCCGGGTGGGCTGTGTGGGCCTTGATTTCAACTCCGGGGTGGAGAGTGCCCCGGGCAGGAAGGATGCCCACAAGCTGGCGGCCGCCTTTGGTGCCCTGCGCCAACTGTGAGCGCCCCGTGACTCATTCAACGAATTAATGAACTGCGTTTGCCCATAAGCACAAGGAATAATGTATGACCCTGCTCAATCCGTTTTTCGGTGAATTTGGTGGTATGTATGTGCCCCAGATCCTCATCCCCGCCCTGCTCCAGCTGGAGAAGGCCTTTGTCGATGCCAAGGATGATCCGGCCTTCGTCGCCGAGTTTCAGGCGCTCCTGACCGAGTACGCCGGTCGCCCGACACCGCTCACCCTCACCCGCAATTTGACCAAGGGCACCAAGACCCGCCTCTACCTCAAGCGTGAAGATCTGCTGCACGGCGGCGCCCACAAGACCAACCAGGTGCTGGGTCAGGCCCTGCTTGCCAAGCGCATGGGCAAGCACGAGATCATCGCCGAGACCGGCGCCGGTCAGCACGGCGTCGCCACTGCCCTGGCTTGTGCCCTGCTCGGCCTCAAGTGCCGGGTCTATATGGGCGCCAAGGATTGCGAGCGCCAGAAGCCCAACGTATTTCGCATGAAGCTGATGGGCGCCACCGTCATCCCGGTGCACTCCGGCTCCAGCACCCTCAAAGATGCCTGCAACGAGGCACTGCGCGACTGGGCTGCCAACTATGAAACCGCCCACTACCTGCTCGGTACCGCCGCCGGCCCCCACCCCTTCCCCACTATCGTGCGGGAGTTCCAGAAGATGATCGGGGAAGAGGCCAAGGCCCAGTGCTTCGAGAAGGAGGAGCGCCTGCCGGATGCGGTGATCGCCTGCGTCGGCGGCGGCTCGAATGCCATCGGCATGTTTGCGGACTTTATCGACAACCCTGAAGTGCGCCTTATCGGGGTCGAACCCGGTGGTCACGGCATCGAGAGCGGCGAGCACGGCGCGCCGCTGGGTCACGGCAGCAAGGGGGTCTTCTTTGGCATGCACTCCTTCCTGATGCAGGACAACCAGGGCCAGATCCAGGAGTCCTACTCCGTCTCGGCGGGGCTGGACTTCCCCTCCGTCGGCCCCCAGCACGCCCACCTGGCCGCCATCGGCCGCGCCGAGTACCCCTCGGTGACCGACAAGGAGGCACTGGACGCCTTCCAGGAGCTGGCCAAATCCGAAGGGATCATCCCGGCGCTGGAGTCCTCTCACGCCCTGGCTCATGCCCTCAAGATGGCCCGCAGTGAACCGGAAAAAGAGCAGGTGCTCATCGTCAACCTCTCCGGCCGTGGCGACAAAGACATCTTCACCGTTGCCGACATCTTTGAAAAAGAAGGAACCTTGTCATGAACCGTTACGCTCAACTCTTCTCCCGTCTGGACAAGGCCAATCAGGGCGCCTTCGTGCCCTTCGTGATGCTGGGTGACCCCACCCCCGAACTGTCCCTGGCCATCGTCGATGCCCTGGTCCAAGGGGGCGCCGACGCCCTCGAGCTCGGTATTCCCTTCTCCGATCCGGTGGCGGACGGCCCCACCATTCAGGGTGCCGCCCTGCGTGCCTTTGCCAGCCACACCACCCCGGACGACTGCTTCGGCCTGCTCGCCCGCATCCGCGCCAAGTACCCGCAGCTCCCCATTGGCCTCCTGGTCTACGCGAACCTGGTCTATGTGCGCCACATCGACGGCTTCTACGAGAAGTGCCAGCAGGCGGGGGTGGATTCGGTGCTGGTGGCCGACGTGCCGGTGCAGATGTGCGCCCCCTACAAGGCGGCGGCCGACAAGTTCGGCATCGACAGCATCTTTATCGCCCCGCCCAATGGCGACGCCGAAACCCTGAAGCAGGTGGCGGAGCTGGGTAACGGTTACACCTATCTGGTGAGCCGTGCTGGCGTGACCGGTGCCGAGACCAAGGCCGGCATGCCGGTGGAGGGCCTCATCAACTCCCTGCGCGAGTTCAACGCCCCCCCCGCCTTGCTCGGCTTTGGCATCAGCGAACCGGCCCAGGTACGCGATGCCATCAAGGCTGGCGCCGCCGGCGCCATCTCGGGTTCGGCAGTGGTGAAGATCATCGAGACCCACCACCAGAACCCGGAGCATATGCTCACCCGTCTGAAGGAGTTTGTGGAAGGGATGAAGGCCGCGACCAATCGATAAGGGGCGCACTGGCCACATGCCCTTGGCCGTGAATGGTCCGGCTGCGTATCCGCCTCAGCCATAATGATATCAGCGTACCAAAGGGAGCCTAACCGGCTCCCTTTCTATTTCGTATTTGTTATGATCATTAACATCGTTGTACCGTTTCTTGGGAAGGCAATAGGAGAAGAACGCGAATTCAACTTCGAAGTGCGACACTCGCCTATGCCGCCTGACGGTACTCTTCGAATACCTTGACAGGCTGCCTGAATCCGAGACATTTCCGAGGTCGTAGGTTGAGCCACTGCTCCGCTCTCCTGACATCCTCGTCCGTGACCTCTCTCAGGTCTGTTCCCTTTGGGATAAACTGCCTCAACAGCCCATTGCTGTTCTCGTTCAGACCGCGCTCCCACGAAGAGTAAGGGTGCGCAAAGTAAGTCTCGGCACCCAGCGCTTCCTCTATCGCCTTGTGTTCGGCAAACTCGCCGCCGTTGTCAAAGGTGATGGTATGCACCTGCTCGATGTAGGGCGTTAACATCTCGATTATCGCATCCCGCACCACCCCAGCCTGTTTGCTCGCGACCCGCTTGACCAGATAGAGCCGGCTCTTGCGCTCCACCAGGGTGACCAGTGCACCTGTGCCTTGCTTGCCCAGCACCGTGTCCGCCTCCCAATCACCGAGCCGCTCCCGGCTATCGACGATAGCCGGCCGTTCATCAATAGAGCGGGCTTCCTTGATGGGAGAACGCAGGCTGCTCGCCCCCTTGCGGTAGCGCTTGTGGCCCTGGCGCAGATGGCGGTACAACTGGCCACCCCGGGCTTTGTCGGCGGCCACATGGCGGTATATCCACTCGTGACTCACCATGAGGCCTATCTGCTTGCCCACCGCGCTTATCTGCTCCGGGCTCCACCACCAGGCGAGTGTCAGCTCGACAAACTGGATGACATCGGCAGATAGCCGAGATTTGGCCGCACTGGCCCGTCGGTGGGTGGCGTGCTGATGCGCATTGTCTGGCTGGTAGCCCTGCGGCCCGGCGTTACGACGCAGCTCCCGGTAGAGGGTGGAGCGATGAACGCCAATGGCGCGTGCGGTGGCAAGGATGGACATCCCCTGTGCGCGAAGCACCGATAACTGGTATCGTTGCCCCTCGGTCAACTGCTGATAGCTCATGGTGATACTGCTTTTACTTTGGCGAGCAGAAGGGTACCACCAATCAGCAGTTGGCCACCTCTCGCCATTCATCCATGAGTGTCGCACTTATTATCTGAATTCCCGGGGTGGATGAATGCTGCCATTTGCCAGAGTAAGGCTATTTCCTTGAGAGCTATATATCGTAAGCTGATTATTAGCAGGGTTGTTGTTATACGAACCACTGACGGAAAATCCAAGACCTGCAGATTGTGCCGCAATGTTGATCCGATGGACGACCGTTGCCATCAACCAACTATTTTCCGACGTGGGGTTCACAGGATCCCAGCCAGTCATGTCGATGCCCGTTGTCAAATCCACCGTCTGTCCTTCGATATCGATATAGGAAGGAAGAGTGGACAGATCGATTGACGATCTTACCGAGAATGGGTGCTGTACAGCTTCTATCGGGCTCTGGTTATTTGGGAAGCTAGTGCTATTGATGTCAGCAACAAACGCTTCTAGCGTTGGATAGTTTGTGTCGAACGTCACGCCGTTGAGTGTGATAGGTTGGGCACCTAACTGAAGACCATCAATGCTGTGAGCACCAGGTTTACTGCTGGTTGGACTGCGAGACTGCCAAACCATTTCTCCAAGGTTTTTGGTTTGCGCATTCATATCTGTGATGACCATGTTTTGACCAGCATAAGCTCCTATAGAAAACACCCCTTCATATGTCCCGGCCAATAGGCTCTGTCCAGCAAAAGTTGTCTTGGTTGCGATCCGATCCATTTCCAAACGCATCTGCTGGAACTCCATATTGAGTGCTGCCCGGTCATCTGCCGAATTGATGCCACTACCAGCCTGCAGAGCAAGTGTACGCATACGCTGCATGAGATTCATCGACTCGTCCATTGCCCCATCAGCAACATTGATAACGGAGATGGCATCATTGATATTTCGAATCGCTCCATTGCTACCATTGATTTCGCTTGTCAGACGATTACTGATCTGAAGTCCCGCAGCATCATCTGCTGCGCTGTTGATACGCAAGCCCGAAGATAAACGCTTGAGAGATGAGTCAAAAGACCCCATCAGACTACTAAGATTACGTTGTGCAGCTATTGCAGTACTATTGGTGCGAATTGAGAGTAACATAGTGTCCTTGCCGCAGAGTCTAAGATTCAATCTAGTCTTCAATTACTATCGGCATTACCATATGAATCTTTATTAAAAATTGACTTACGATGTGATCGGATTTAACTCCATACATCCAGACACTCATGTACAGAACCTTAAGCGGCAAGCGAATTAATAATACCGTCTAACGTGTTGTTTTGCTTGGATTTTCTCTGCCTACTCTTTTTGCCGTTTTTGGATAAATAC
>NZ_JALIHH010000251.1:0-293 GCF_022869435.1 Aeromonas sp. LsrichE-8G | reverse complement strand
TGCAAACGGCGCTTGTCGATCTCCTTGATGGTGTGCCAACCGACCCCGGTGAGCTGGCTGACATGGCGGATGGGGAGGTACTGAACGAGCGCTTCAATCCAGCACTGCATGCGCCGGGTGAGGCGGGAGCCAGAGGGGAGCCAGTCAATATGTTCACTGACGCGACCACAGCGCAGACAGTCGACGCGGCGAACAGGCAGTTGTAACCAGACTTGTCGGTCAAATAGGTCTCGCTCACGCACCCGGCGGATACGTTGGTCGTGGATCAATGGCGTGGGTTGCAGGCATCGGCG